>JACCXK010000252.1 GCA_013697055.1 Alphaproteobacteria bacterium | reverse complement strand
CGTGGGCTCGAGATGTGTATAAGAGACAGGCACAGGACCTGGCGCTGCGCCCCGCGGAGGGCCGGCGCGTGGTGTTGGCCACTGCGATTGCCGAAACCTCTCTCACCGTCCCCGGAGTGCGGATCGTCATTGACGGGGGCTTCCGGCGCAGCTCCCGTTTCAATCCGGCGAGCGGCCTGAACCGGTTGGAAACCGAGCGCGTCAGCCGCGCGGCAGCGGACCAGCGTGCCGGCCGCGCGGGACGTGAGGCGCCCGGCGTTGCCATCCGGCTTTGGACGGAAGCAGTCCACAGGGGTCTGCGCCCTTATGACCGGCCGGAAATCTTGGAGGCCGAACTGTCCGGCCTGTTGCTGGATTGCGCCGCCTGGGGCACCCCGCCCGGCAAGCTCGCCTTTCCCGACGCGCCACCCGAGGGCGCCGTTGCCGCCGCCCGTGCGCTGCTCATCGATCTTGGCGCCATGGACGATGGCGGCGGTATCACGCCCCTGGGAAAACGGATGAGCATGCTTGGCGCCCATCCGCGCCTGGCCGCGATGATGCTAGCGGCGGAAGGCGGCCAAGCCGCGCGCGCCTGCGATATCGCCGCGCTCCTGGAAGGGCGCGATCCGCTTCGTGCCGGCATGGAAACACAAGCCGACATCATGGCGCGCTTGGAAGCGATCGCCGATCCTTCCGCGGCGGCAGCGCTGGGCGGCGACCGCAACGCGATCCACGCCATCCGCCAGGCCGCCCGGCAATATCGCAGCCGGCTCGGCATCGCCGCGGATCGGATTGCTGCGGGCGATCCGGCGCCGCTGATCGCGGCGGCGTTTCCTGACCGGCTGGCGCAGCGCCGCGGCGAGCCCGGCAGTTTCCGCCTTTCGGGCGGCGGTGGGGCGAAGCTTGCGGTGACCGATCCGCTGGCGAAAGCCGGGCTTCTCGCCGTGGCGGCGATGGAGATGAAGACCTCGCCGCTCATCCGCATGGCGGCGCCGCTTGATGTCGCCGCCCTGCCGGCCACGCTTGCCGCGCGGATAACCGAGACGGTGGAAACAAGTCTCGATCCGGTGTCCGGCAGCGTCCTTGCGCGCCGCCGCAGGCGCCTTGGCGCCCTTATGCTGGAAGAGCGTTCTGCGCCGCCGGATGCCGCCGACGCGGCCGCGGCCTTGCTGGAAGCGGTGCGGAGCGATCCGTCACGCCTGCCCTGGACGGAGGCCGCGCGCAATCTCCAGGCGCGGCTGAAGCTGATGCATGGGCTGGAAGCGGATATCTGGCCCGCCTCGGACGATGACAGTCTCATCGCAAGCCTTGAAGACTGGCTCGGCGCCCATTTGCATGGGCTGACGCGGCTGGGCGACATCGCGGGTCTCGATCTCGGCGCGCTTCTGTTCAACCGGTTGGACTGGGCGCATCGGAACCGGCTCGACAAGGAATTGCCCACGCATCTGCCGCTTCCCGGCGGACAGGCGGCGGTGGATTACACCCAACCGGTGCCGATCGCGTCCGCGCGCGCCCAGCATTTCTATGGCCTGGCTGAAACGCCCAAGCTGGCAGGCGGACGGGTGCCGCTGCGGCTTGCGCTTCTGTCACCGGCGGGACGGCAGATTGCGCTGACCGCTGATATCGCGGGCTTTTGGCGCGGCGCCTGGGCCGATGCGCGCCGCGACATGCGCGGCCGTTATCCCAGGCACAATTGGCCGGAAAATCCCCTGCTGCCATAGCACTGCGTCCACCGTCAGCTCGGCCTGCTGCGGTACCTTCGACCGGATCGAGTTGCGTCTCAACCTGCAGCTGGTCCACAGTCCCGCGGCATCAAAACCGCCCCGGGATGTGGGCGTCATCGGTCTGAAGGCAGGGATTACATTATGACATTGGACCCGCTGGTCCTGTCGCGTTTGCAGTTTGCCTGGGTGATTGCGTGGCACATCCTGATGCCGGCGCTGACCATCGGGCTGGCTTCCTATATCGCCCTGCTGGAAGGCATCTGGTTCGCGACCGGCAAGGAAATCTATTTCCGCATCTCGGCTTTCTGGACCCGCATCTTTGCCGTCGCCTTCAGCATGGGCGTGGTGTCGGGCGTGGTGATGCCCTTCCAGTTCGGCACCAACTGGAGCCGCTTCTCCGACGCCACCGCCAATATCATTTCCCCGATGCTGGCTTATGAAGGCCTGATGGCCTTCACCCTGGAGGCCGGGTTTCTGGGCGTGCTGCTGTTCGGGCGCAAGCTGGTGCCGCGCTGGGCGCATTTCGGCGCCGCGGTGCTGGTGGCGTCAGGCACCCTGTTGTCCACGTTCTGGATCCTGGTGACCAACAGCTGGATGCAGACCCCCGGCGGCTACAAGCTGGTCGATGGCATCTTTTATCCCACAAGCTGGATGAAGATCATCTTCTCGGCTTCCTTCCCGTATCGCTTCATGCACTCGGTCGCGGCCTTTTATGTCACGACGGGCTTTGTGGTGATGGGCGTCGCCGCCTATCTGCTGCTGCGAAAACGCTCCGTGCAGGAAGCCAGGCTGATGCTGTCCATCACCCTCTGGCTTTTGACCCTGATGGTGCCGCTGCAGATTTTCCTGGGCGACCTGCACGGCGTCAACACCTTGCACCATCAGCCGGCCAAGCTGGCCGCCATCGAAGCCCATTGGAACCGCGAAGCCCGCGCGCCGCTCGCCCTGTTCGCCATTCCGGATCAAAAGGCCGAGAGCAACCATTACGCCATCGAGGTGCCGCTGTTGGGCAGCCTGATCCTCACCCATGACGTCAATGGCGTGGTGCCGGGCCTCAAGGACTTTCCGCGCGAAGATCGCGCCCCGGTCATCATTCCTTTCTTTGCTTTCCGCATCATGGTGGGCGTCGGCCTTGTGATGCTGGCGCTGGTGGCGGTGGGGCTGTGGCTGCGCCTGCGTCGCAGGCTTTTTGACAGCAGCTGGTTCCTGCGGACCCTGATGTGGAGCACGCCGCTGGGCTTCATCGCGGTGGTCGCGGGATGGACCACCACCGAAGTCGGGCGCCAGCCCTGGACCGTCTATGGCGTGATGCGCACCGCCCATTCGGTGACGCCGTCGCTGACCGGCATCGACGTTCTTGTTTCCCTGCTGGGTTACCTGGCGGTCTATGGCATCATGTTTCCCGCCGGCCTGTTGATGATCCGGCGCATCGTGCGCGCCGGCATCTCGGACCATAACGACGCGCCGGTCGGTGGGGGACGTCCTGCCGCCCCCGTCAAGCCGGTGCCGGGAGACGCGTCATGATCCTGGATTTCGTTCCGATATGGACTCTGATCCTGGGATTGGCGGTATTCTTCTATGTGCTGCTGGACGGTTTCGACCTGGGTGTCGGCATTCTCTACAATTTCGCCGGGACGACGGCGGAGCGCAATCTGCTGATGAACTCCATTGCGCCCATCTGGGACGGCAACGAAACCTGGCTGGTGCTGGGGGGCCTCGGATTGCTGGCGGCTTTCCCGCTGGCTTTCGCCATCATCTTGCCCGCGGTTTATTTTCCGATCCTGGTGATGCTGCTGGCCCTGGTGTTTCGCGGCGTTGCGTTCGAATTCCGCTTCCGCGATGTAGAGCATCGCACCTTCTGGGATCATGCGTTCGGCATCGGTTCAGCGCTGGCCACGTTCGCGCAAGGCGTGGTGCTGGGCGCTTTCATTCAGGGCTTTGCGGTGGAAGGCCGGCATTTCATCGGCGGCAGCCTCGATTGCATCACGCCCTTCTCGCTGTTCGTGGGCATCGCCTTGCTGTCCGGCTACAGCCTGTTGGGCGCCGGCTGGCTGATCCTCAAGACCGAAGGCGCGTTGCAGGCCCTGGCGCGCAGCCAGGCGCGCATCTGCTTTTTGTGCACCCTGGCGGCGGTGGGGATTGTCAGCCTGTGGACGCCGCTGGTGGATGGCGGCATCGCGCATCGCTGGTTTTCCTGGCCCAATATCGCCTTCCTCAGTCCCGTGCCGGTTTTGACGGCGCTGTTCGGCGTCCTGGAGTGGCGGGCGATCGGCGACCGCAAATCGGAACTCAGCCCCTTTATCTATGCCATGCTGCTGTTCGGGCTTTCCTATCTGGGGATCGCCATCAGCCTGTTCCCCATGATCGTGCCGCATCACTATGACTTGTGGCAGGCGGCGTCCTCACCCGACACCCAGATTTTCCTTGGGGTCGGCACCCTGTTTTTGCTGCCGGTGATCCTGGTCTATACCGGCTGGTCCTATTGGGTGTTCCGGGGGAAGGTGCGCGCCGGTAGCGGGTACCATTAGCGTCAGTCAATAGCCTGCGAAGGCTGGCGCCGCGCTTGCGGACTTCAGGCTTCTTTGCGGAAGCCTTCAAAAATTCCATTCAACCTCTTGCCCGACGCGGCGCCGGCGAGCCCCGCGAAGGAGCCGTCCTGAATCTGCCGCGCTGCCGCTTCGACCGCGCTCCAGGCCACCCGCGCCAACGCGCCGCCCACGCTGATGCGCCGCACGCCCAGGTCCGCCAGCTCGGTCACGGAAAGACCGGGTCGGGTCATCAGCACGTTGAGCGGTTTGGGCGCCACCGCCCGCACCATCGCCGCGATCTCGTCCTTGCTCTGTACGCCGGGCGCATAGAGACAGTCGGCGCCTGCGTCCGCGAACGCCACCAGCTTGTCCATGGCGGTGGTCTGCGCACCCGCTTCGCCCAACAACCCTTCGGTGCGCGCAACCAGGATCACATCCTGGCCGGATGCGTCGATCGCGACGCGCGCGGCGCGGATGCGTTCCACCGCAAAAGGCTGGTCGTAAAGCTCCACGCCGCCAGGCCTGGTGTCCTCGATGGAGAGGCCCGCCACCCCGGTTTGGATTGCCAGCCGCACATTGGCGGCGACGTCTTCGGGCGCCTCGGCGAAACCGGCTTCAAAATCGGCATTGACCGGCAAGTCCACCGCGGCGCACAGCGCCGTCAGGTGCGCCAAGGTATCGTCGCGTGTCACGCCGTAATCGGGCCGCCCGATGGTCCAGGCATGGCCGGAACTGGTCGAGGCCAGGGCGGAAAATCCCATATGCTGGAGCAGCCGGGCGCTGCCGATGTCCCAGGGATTGGGCAACACAAAACAGCCTTGTTGATGCAGCCCGGAATGCGGCGCGCTTGGCGGCGGTGTCGGTCATGCTGGTCTCCCTCGCTGGCAGGAGTCAGTGTAGACCCAAAGCGGGCCCGGGCTTACTGTCCTTTGCGCCAGCCAGCCATGCGCGAAAAGGACTTTTCATGAAAATCCATCCCGGTGATTTTCGCGCCGGCAGACATGTCGATCTGGACAAGTGGCCGACCCGCATCAAGCCGGTCTATGCGTCCAAGGACGATTATCAGGAAAAGCTGGCAGACCATGTGGCGCGGCTGGACGAGCAGCAGCAGCGTCTCTATGCCTCGAACAAATATGCCCTGCTGGTGATCTTCCAGGCGATGGATGCGGCGGGCAAGGATGGCGTGATCCGCCATGTCCTGTCGGGGGTGAACCCGCAAGGCTGCCAGGTCTTCAGCTTCAAGCATCCCAGCGCGACCGAACTGGCGCATGATTTTTTGTGGCGCACCACCCGCGACCTGCCCGAACGCGGCAAGATCGGTGTCTTCAACCGTTCCTATTACGAGGAAGTGCTGATCGCCCGCGTCCATCCCGAAATCCTGGCGGCGGAAAACCTGCCCGATGCTGGCAAAGATGTATGGGAAGAGCGCTTCCGTTCCATCAACAGCCTGGAACGCCACCTGCACGCCAACGGCACGCGGGTGATCAAGTTCTTCCTGCATTTGTCCAAGGAAGAACAGCGCCAGCGCTTCCTGGCCCGCATCGACGAGCCGGACAAGAACTGGAAGTTCAATGAAGGCGATATCGAGGAGCGCAAGTTCTGGAAGGATTACATGCACGCCTATGAACAGGCCATGTCCGCCACCAGCAACAAACAGGCGCCCTGGTACATCGTACCGGCAGACGACAAGGAAAGTGCCCGGCTGATTGTTTCGCAACTGATCGTGAAGACATTGGAGGGCCTCAAGATGTCCTATCCCCCCACGACCCCGGCACGGCGGCGCGCGCTGCAGGTCATCCGCACACAACTTGCCGGAAAGGCACGTTGAGCGCCGCGCCAAATCACCCTAGGGTCGCGGGCTCCGGGGAGATGCCCTGTCCAGGGACAGCAACATGAAAAATCGAGCGGTGCTCATACCGGTGGTTGTGCTGGCGGTGGGTTTCGCCGCTTGGGCAGCCTGGCATTTTCTGCTGTCGTCCGGCCCCCGGAACTCGGCGATCATCGCGGCGCCCAGCGGCCATGCCTACCAGTTCATCGCGGCGCCGAGCGGCCATGCCTACCAGTTCATCGCGGCGCCGGACATCGGCTGGGACGCCGCCCGCGCGGATGCGGCCAAGCTGTCCTGGCAAGGCCATCCCGGCTATCTCGCCACCATCGAGGATGCGGGCGAGTACCAGTTCATCATCGATCGTATTTTTCCCCATGCCTATCCCGACGTTACGTATCTCGGCGGGCGCCAGACCGCGCCGGGCGAATGGCGCTGGGTCACAGGCCCCGATAGCGCGGCCGATGGCGGCAAGGGCCTGTTGTTCTGGCGGGGCGACGAGCAGGGCGCCATCGCGAGCGGGCATTATGCCAACTGGATGTCCACCGCCTTCCAGCACGGCGGCAAATGGGATGTCAGCAAGGTGTGCTGCGTCTCGATCTTCTCGTATGGCGTGCCGCAATTCTCCACCTCGCTGGGCAATGGCGACAGCGAGGAGCATGTCGCCGGCTATGTGGTGGAGTTCGGCGGCTGACCGGTGAAGGCTGGCCCCAACGGCCTGAGCCGCATGCCCTTGGCCAGGCGCGTCCAGGGAAAATCCGCAGGATCGGCCATCAGGGGACCCGGGGCCTTGGCCACCAGCACCGCCTCCGCGATGGGCTGGAAGTCGGCGCGGAAATGCACCGAGCTCTTGTTGACCAGGATTTTCATGCGCTCCGGTTCGACGCCGGCCATGCGGTAGAGATTGCGGTCCAGCATCTGGTCCTTGAAGGTGGAGACCACGATCTGGACGCCGCCGAGGGACAGCCGCGCTGTGGGTCCGACATCACTCTGCTTGCCGTTCATCATCGGCCCGCCATAGATGCAGCGCCCGTCGCTGAGCTGTTCGACACGGAAGCTGGCCTCAAACGGCGCATCGCCGCCAGACTGTCCGCCCAGCGCGAGGGTGATGTCGCGGCCGGCGCCGGCTTGGTGTGCCGCCGCTGCCGCATCGGGGTCCACCATCAGGCCCAGAGCAGCATCTTTTGCGCCGCATTCCACCAGCGCCCGCAACATGCCGGTGGTGTTGGAATCGCCGCCGCCGCCGGGATTGTCCTGGGTATCGGCAATCACCACCGGGCGCGAGGCGGTGGCGGCGATGCGCATCGCCTGGCGCACCGCGTCATGCGGCGCGAGCAGAGGCACCACCCAATCGGCTTCGCGTGTCACGATCTGGCGGGCCAGTGCATCCACCGCGGCGGTGATCGCGCCTTCATCGGCGCCATAGCCCCACACCACGCCGCCGCATTCGGGAAAATCCGCCGCCGGAAAACCGGGCGCGAAGGACATGTGCAGGTTACCGATCGCTTCGGCGCCCGCCAGCGCGTGATAGACCCCGCGCGCCGGTTCCACCAACGTGCACATGCCGTTGATGGGAATGAGGAACGGCAGGCGGCGGGCAGCCTGCGCCAGTTTTTCACCGCGCCGCATCAGAATATCGAGAAGCCCCGCGGCGCGTTCGCCCGCTTCCGCCATGTCTTCATGCGGATAGGTGCGATAAGCCACCAGCGCATCGGCGGTGGCCAGCATCCTGGCTGTCACATTGGCATGGAGGTCCAGGCTGGCGACGATCGGCACCCTGGGTCCCACGATCGCGCGCAGCGCCGCCAGCAGCCGGCCTTCGCCGTCATCATCGTGCCGGCAGACCATGGCGCCATGCAGGTCGAGATAGATCGCATCGAAATTGGAAAGCCGTGCCGCCGCGATGATCCCGCCCGCGATGCGCTCATACGCATCCTGTTCGACATGCGCCGCCGGGGTCGCCCCGGCCCACAGCACAGGAAGAATCTCATGGCCCCGCATGGCGCGGAGAAAGCCGCCTATGGGAATATTGACGTCCCGCATCGCCAGCACGTCCGCGCCGTGCGCCATGGCGGGGAAGGCGCCGCCGCGCACGAAATCGTCATAGCGCGTCGGCGAGGGGGCGAAGGTATTGGTTTCGTGCTGAAAGCCGGCGGCCAGGATACCCATGCCGGAAGGCTAGCATCCCGGTTCGATCCGGCAAAAGGAGTACCCGCCGCCGGATGGCCGGCGGCGGGTCTTGATCAATTCCAGTCGCGATCGATCTTGTAGTAGGAATAGCTCTCCTCGCGGATCGTATTTCCCACGCTGCCGTCATGCTTGGTCAGCTCCTTGAGATCATAGGACGGGGCGTTTTCCAGACGGTCCTTGTCCAAAGGCACGACATAGCCGCCCTTGTCTTCATGAAAGTCCAAAAGCGACCACGGCACGGGATAGTATTTTTCCCCCAGGCCCAACAGGCCGCCAAAGCCCAGGGCGGCGAACAGGATCTGGTTAGACTGCTTGTCCAGCACCACATCCTCGACCGTGCCGATCTTGTCGCCATTGTCGCTATAGACGGGGGTGCCTTTGACCTTGGAGGCAAGGATGGCGCTGGTGTGACCGCTGCTGGTCGTCATGGGTTCCTCGTTGCGTTGGATGTTTGGTGCTAACGCAAGCGCTGCGCATCTTGTTGCGGGAACTCACAAATTTTGGCTGGAGCGTTTTAGCACCCACAAATGCGAAAGGGTCATGAAACCAAGGTTCCATGCGCACGTTGCATGGATGAGATTTCACAAGGGAACACCCAATGAACGTCCGGACCACGATCGAACGGGCTGCCAAATCCGTAATGGGCGCGCTGACTCCCGGTGAGGCGCAGCCCGACATTCTGGAGACGCTCCATGCCGAGCATGAGGAGGTCAGGGAACTTTTGGCGAAGCTGGTGAACAGCGATGCCGCCCGCGAACAGAAGCAGCTTGTGGCCAAGATCAAGCAGGCCTTGGTGCCCCATGCCAGGGCGGAAGAAAAAGTGGTTTATGACGCCATCATCGGCTTGCGAGACAAGGAGGCCAAGATCGAAGGCAATGAAGGCTATATCGAGCATAGCCTGACCGATGTCACCCTCAAGAAACTGGACAAGCTGTCGGCCAACACCCCGGAATTCAAGGCCGCGGCCAAGGTGCTCAAGGAACTGCTTGAACATCACATAAGGGAAGAGGAAAAGGACATCTGGGCGCAGGTTAAGGAGAATTTCTCCGATGAGCAGCGCGAACAGATGAATCGCGATTTCCTTGCGGCCAAGAAGAAGGTGAAGGTCGCCTAGCGCGCCGGCTTGCGCCACTCATACAGAACCAGCGCCAGGGTAAATGCGTCGAACAGCGCAAAGGCCAGCAGCCAGTTCGACCATTCCTGCGTCAGGCGATGGGCCATGAAGGCGACAAAGCCCACCAGGATGGCGGTGCCGACGGGATAGACCCAGCGGCCGCCGCCGCGCAGCAGCACCAGCGCCAGGGCGAGCTTCAGGATGCCGTGCACCAGGAGATAAAACACCACGAAATGGGCGCCGGTGACGGCCAGGTGCTCGGCGCCGTGGCGGATCAGGTCCACGGCGCGGCGGGGATGGTCGCCGTCATACAATTCCGGCGCCGTGACCTTCACCACCCAGCGGTACAGCCGCTGCGGCCCGGTGAGCCAGATGATCAGTCCGCCCAATGTCTCCAACGCGCCATCAAAGCCCTTGATGGCGATGGTCACGACATAGGCGAGGTGCGCGAGGCGTGCGAGTTTCATTCTATTTCACGAAATCGGCGATGATGGAGGTGGGAGCGCCGCCGGCCCGCTTGTCCTGGGGCGCAGCGCGCTGCACATGCATCTCGTCCTCCGGCACCGGTTCGCACAGATAGGTGTGGTCGTCCAGGAAGCCCTGGTAGAAATGAATCCTGGCTTTGCGGATTTCCGACTTCAGCACCAGGTGTGTGACCAGCTCATAGCGGGGAAACCACAAATGGGCGCCGCCATCTTGGGCGAAGCGCGCCCGCGCATCGCCGGTGGTTTCGTCCAAGTAACTGGTGGCCCCCATCAAGAGGTCGCCGAGGACACGGC
>JACCXK010000230.1 GCA_013697055.1 Alphaproteobacteria bacterium | reverse complement strand
GCCGACGCCTCCCGCGCTGCGCTCGAAGAGGGGCAAGCTTTTCTAAGCTCGTTATCGCTCGCAAAGAAAAGCCAAGCCGGCGCAAGAAGCGCCGAGCATTGCGACGCGCCGGCCTCAGCGGCCGAAGGCCGTTTCCACCTCAGCCGCAGTCTCAGCTGGCAAGATGAAAAATCTGTAACTCTTTGAATTGTCGATAAATGACAGTTCCATTTACCATTATGTTTAATGTGATAACTTAGATCATTGTAACGGCTTTGTTTCCCATTTTGGCACAAGCCTTGCGTCTTCCACCGCATGCTCAAGGGCCGGATCAACCGCCGCGCAATGAGCGGGGGTGGGGACACATGAAAAAGTTCATTCTTGCTGCAACGGCTCTGCTGGCCATCGGCAGCGGATCGGCCAACGCGACGCCGTCACTGTGCAACGCTGTCGCGGGCAACCTGCTTCAAAATTGCGGATTTGAATCCGGCAGCTTTTCCGGTTGGAATACCAGCCCTGCGCCGAACGGATCAGATTTTGGTGTTGCCGGTACAGGATATACCGGCAGCTTTGATGCGTACTTTGGGGCCTCTGCTGGCATGCCCGATGCGATTGGCCAGACCGTCCTGACGACACCTGGCCATCTTTATGATCTCCAATTCTATTTGAAATCTGACGGCAATACGCCCAACGGAGCTTTCGTAGGATACTTCGACACTTCTTTTCATGTTCTTGGCAGTGGAACCGACATTCCGCAGTTCGACTGGACTTTGGAAGACTTTACTTTCACCGCAACGACCCCCTCCACCTGATCAAATTCGGCGCTCAGGACGGTCCGGGTGCCCTGCTGTTTGACGATTTCGTCCTTAGAGACGTCTCGGTGCCGGAACCATTTACCCTTGGCATTTTTGGCGCCGGCATCGCAGGCGCATTTGCAATGCGTCGCCGCAAACATAAATCCGCTTGAACAATCTATTCCGCGGCCAAGCAAGAGGACGGCGGCCACTGTGCCGCCGTTTACGTTTGGTGAAATGTTCTTCGTCGCGGACCGGGGTACCGGAATGACAAGTGTGGGCTACACGCCGTCCATGGATTTGTAAGCCACCCGGCCATTGCGCAGCAGGAACACCATGCGGCCCGTCTCATGCTGCGCGGCATTGGCGCTCATGAAGCCGCCGGAGATCGATGCGTCCAGCGGGAACACCAGTGCGCGGCAGCGATCCATGTTTTCGAAACAGGCGCGCACCGCCGGATCGAGCCGGTCGAAATCGCTCGAGGTCCTGGGCATGAAATATTCCTGCACACCAAGGCCCGACAAGATGCGCATCTTGTAGCGGCTGCTGTCCAGGCCAAACGCGGTTAGCTCGGCCTGCGTGGTCTTGCCCGGCACCACCCGGTCATAGGCGCGCTGCATCGCTGCCTGCGAGGTGATGCGCTCCTGGTCGTCCATGTTCGTGTCGCGCGACCAGACAATCGCCACGGCGATCGCGATCGCCGTCACTAGCACGAAGGACGCGGCCAGCACCAATGGCAGCATGTGATGCTCATCGCGCCAGCGGATTTGGTTGCCCATGGCATGAACTTTACGGGAGAAGTTTCACGCACCAAGGCTTGCGCCTGTCCGCGGCGCCCGCCAACCAAAGCATGGCCATGTGGTAAACGGCTTAACGAAGGTTGACGGCGAAGTCGGCGTTGCCGCCCGACAGGACCAGCGCCACGCATTTGCCCCGCGCCTCGATTTTTCCCGCCAGCAGCGCGGCCAGCGCCGCCGCGCCGCCCGGCTCCACCAGCAGCTTGAGCTCCCGCGCGGCAAAGGCCATGGCGTGCTGAAGCTCGGCATCGCTGACCGACAGGCCGGGCGCCAGCAGGCCCTTGGCCAGCTCGAACACGATCTCGCCCGGGATCGGCGCCATCAGCGCGTCGGCGATGGACAGCACCCCGCCCGGCGCCTTGACGCGCACGCCCGCTTCCAGCGACCGCCTCATGCCGTCGAAATTTTCCGGCTCCACGCTGTGAACTTTCGCGGTAGCACCAGCACCGTTCAGCGCCAGCGCCACGCCGCTGACCAGGCCGCCGCCGCTGCAGGGCGCCAGCACTTCGTCCAATGTCACGCCGAAGCGCGCCGCATCCTCCGCAATCTCCAGCCCCGCGGTGCCTTGCCCTGCGATGATGCCGGCATCGTCGAACGGCCTGACCAGCACCGCCTGGCGTGTCGCGCAGATCGCGGCGGCGATGGCCTCGCGGTCCTCGCGCACCCGGTCATATTCCACAATCGTCGCGCCATAGGCACGGGTGCCCTCGATCTTGGGGCGGGGCGCATCCCCCGGCATCACGATCACCGCCGGCATGCCGAACAGCTGCGCTGCCGCCGCCACGCCCTGGGCATGGTTGCCAGACGAAAACGCCACCACGCCGTTGGCCCGTTGGTCTTGCGGGATCATCGCCAGCCGGTTGCAGGCGCCGCGAAACTTGAAGGAACCGGTGCGCTGCAAAATTTCCAGCTTCAGGAATACCCGCCCGCCGGTCAGGGCATTCAGTGCCGGCGCTTCCACCAGCGGGGTGCGCACCGCATGGGGCGCGATGCGGGCGGCGGCGGCCTGGACGTCTGCGAAAGTCGGAACCATGGCGCTAGTGCAAGTCCCTGAGTTGTGCGACCCGGTACACGATGACATGCACCTTTCGTCCCCGCGAATAGTTGAAGCCCGAGACGTCGTCCACCTGTTTGGCATCGGCCTGCAATTCGGCCAACCGCGCCAGGAAGCCGCCGCGCTCGCCGTCTTCCACCAGCGCCAGGCCGCCGGATTTGGCGCCCGCATCCGCGGCGCCCGCGCCGTCGGTCAGGACCACATCCGCGCCCAGGGCGAACAACATGCTGGGTTCCTGATAGCCGGCCAGCGCCGGCGGCGGATCGCCGGGCGCGGCCGCCGCTTCCACTAGAGGCTTCAGACGCTGGGTGATCCAGAACTGGTCCAGCCGCGGCCCGACGCCAGCGGTCAGGGCGGGCACGAACACCAGCATTGCCAGAAGGCCCAAGAGCAGCGCCCACACCGATTTGCGCAGGATCGCCGCTACCGTTGCCGCCAGCGCCAGCGACGCGCCGACGCCAGCGGCCGCCAGCACCGGCCACCACAGGCCTCCGCCGAAATACAACGGCGCCACAATGATGGCGACGGTAAGCAGGCTCGCGCCGATCACGAATTGGCCGATCGCGATCCAGCGCGCTGGGGTGAGAAGCCGCACCGGACGCGGATCCAGCACAAACATCGCCGCCAAAATCGCCAGCGCCGGATAGGAGGACAGGACATAATGCGGCAGCTTGGTCGGCACCGCTTCCACCACCAGCCACCAGACGCCGGCCCAGGCCAGCAGGAAACGGATGCCCGCCTCCTCCCGCCGCGCGATGCCCAGCGCGATGCCCGGCGCCACGAACAGGATGGCGGGGAAGAAACTCGCCGCCGACAGCAGCAGGTAATAGCCGGGCAGCATGCCATGGCTTTCCTGCCCGCCCGCCAGCTTGGAAGCAAAATCATTGCCCAGCGACTGTTCCAGGAATTCGCCGCGGCTCTGGATGGTGATGGCGATCAGCCATGGCAGGATCAGCAGCAACAGCAGCAACACGCCGCGCAAGAGCCGCGTGGTTTTCAGCCAGGACAAACTGCCGGGCTGGCGCGATTTGCGCCGCAGCCACAGATCCCAGGCGCCCAGCCCGATCACCGTCACCAGCGCCACGCCGGGCACCACGGGAAACTTTATCAAAATACCGGCGGCGCAGGCCGCCCATCCCCACAACACAAGTCTGTTCGATAC
>JACCXK010000218.1 GCA_013697055.1 Alphaproteobacteria bacterium | reverse complement strand
CCATTGAACAGGATCTGGTGCGCGGCCGTCATGTCATGCGCTATGCCGCCGAGGATGATTTCGGTCTTCCCGAAACCGAATTTTTGGTCTGCCGCTTCTGGCTGATCGATGCGCTGGCCGCGCTGGGCCGCCGCGAGGAGGCGCGCGAGCGCTACCAGGATGCGCTGGCTTTGCGCAATTCCTATGGCTTGCTGGCAGAAGATATCCATCCCCAGACCGGTGCGCTGTGGGGCAATTTCCCCCAGACCTATTCCATGGCCGGGGTCATTCTCAGCGCGATGCGGCTGAGCCAAAGCTGGGAGGATCGCTATTGGCGCGCATCTTCATAATCTCTAACCGCGTGGCGGTGCCCAATTCGGGCAATCATCCCGGCGGGCTGGAAGTGGTGCTCAAGGCCACCTTGCGCAAGCACCCTTGCGTCTGGCTGGGCTGGAGCGGTGAGGTCAATGCCAAGCCTCGCACCCAGACCATCCTGCAGGACGACAACGAATATATCGTCACCGACCTCAAGCCCGAGGATTTCGACGAATATTATAACGGCTTTGCCAACCGGGTGTTGTGGCCGATCTTCCATTACCGCCTGGACCTGGCGGAATTCTCCCGCCGCGACCTGTCCGGCTATCTGCGGGTCAACGATCATTTCGCCGACGAGCTGGTGAAGGTGTTGGGGCCCGAAGACATAGTCTGGGTGCACGACTATCACCTGATCCCGCTGGCCAAGGCGCTTCGGGCGCGGGGCCTGAAGAACCGCATCGGCTTTTTCCTGCACATCCCGCTGCCGCCGCCGGAAATCCTCACCGCCATGCCCAATCATGAGACGCTGATTCCGTCGCTGGGCGATTACGATCTGGTCGGTTTCCAAACCGATGGCGACGCCGCCAATTTCGCGCGCTATCTCGCCAAGGAGCTGGGTACGCCGTCGCATATCTCGCTTCGGCTGGGCAGCGGCGACCGCGCCATGCGCATCGGCACCTTCCCGGTGGGGATCGAGACGCGCCATTTCAGCCGCTTGGCGGGTAAATCAATACGCACCAAGATGGTGCAGCAAGTGCTGCATTCCATTCCCGGCGCCTTGATGATCGGGGTGGACCGGCTGGACTATTCCAAGGGCATCACGGCGCGGCTGGATGCCTATGAACGCTTCCTCGCCGCCTATCCGGAATGGCACGGCAAGATCACCTATCTGCAGATCACGCCCAAAAGCCGCAGCGCCATCAAGGAATATGCCGACATGGAAGCGGCAGTGAACAGCGCCGCCGGCCGCATTAATGGCGCCTACAGCGACGCCAGCTGGGCCCCGGTGCGTTACGTCAACCGCGCCTACAGCCGCACGGCGCTGGCAGGGCTTTACCGCGCGGCGCGGGTGGGGCTGGTGACGCCCATGCGCGACGGCATGAACCTGGTGGCCAAGGAATATGTCGCCGCCCAGGATCCGGAGGATCCCGGCGTGCTGATCCTGTCGCGTTTTGCCGGCGCCGCCGACGAATTCCGCGATGCGCTGCTGGTCAATCCTTACGATCCCGATGCGGTGGGCGCGGCGATTGCGCGGGCCATGGCCATGCCGCTGGCGGAGCGCAAGCAGCGCCATGCCGACCTCTATGCCACGCTGCTGCAGAACGATATTTCCAAATGGGGCGACAGGTTCCTGAAGGCGCTGGCGCCGCGCGACAAGGCCGCTGCGGCGCGTGAGGCCCAGGCCTTGCGCGATTTCATCGCCCCTACTGGACCGGCGACAATTGCCCCAGCAGGCCCGCCAACAACACGACAATAAGGCCAAGGCCAAGCTCGATGACGGCGTTGCGCGCGATCTTTGGGTGTTCGCCGGCTTCCGTCAGCGCGAACCGGTTCACCAGCGCCAGGGCCAGCATGATTCCCACCAGGGCCAGCTTGGCGCCCAGCACGGCCAGATAGACCGGCGCGCGGACATGGTTGCCGACCAGGAGGATCGTCACGATATTGATCATTCCCGTCATGGCGAGCAGCAACACGGCCACCAGGGCGGTGTCGGAGAATAGCGACAGGACCTGAAGCATGTTGGGGTCCTTGCGCCGGAACAGGGCGATCAGCACCGCCAGGCCGCCGATCCAGAAACCGCAGGTCAGCAGATGCACCGCATCGAGGATCGTGCCGGTGGCGGCTAAACCGGCGGGACTGGCGGTGGCGGCATGGCTGGTGGCGCTCGGCAGGCTGAGGGCGGCGGCGGCCAGCACCGCCGTTCCGGTCAGGCGGCGTGCCGGCAGCAGCAGCAAACCGAGCAGCACCGCCACGCGAAGCACGAACAGGTTTCCGAACAGGGTGGCGGTGGCGGCGAGCCGGATCGTCGCCAGGTCGGCTGCGTCCGCCATCTGGGCCGCCGCCAGCGCGAACCACACAAGCGCCGCGGCCAGCGCCGCCAGCAGCATCCCGCGGCGCGGCAGCAGGACCGGCGCAACGAACGGCAATTGCTTTTTCAGCAGGACCTCGAAGGCGGCGCTGCCGAACAGCAGCATCAGGGCTGCGAAATAAAGCCCCCGCGCCGCCGCAATGGCGAGGATCACGGAATGACCTTGAAGCCGAAGCTGCCGCTGAGCTTGTGGGTGTCATGGCCCACCGCTTGCCAGTTGACCTTGTAGGCGCCCGGCTTGAGGCCGATGGGCAACAAGGTGATGGTGGCGCCGCCCACCGAGCGCGGCACCGGCACCGTCCTGCCGGCGCCGTCGGTCAGGGTGGCTGTGCTGAAGGCCGGCTCCAAAGTCTCTGAAAAGCTCAGCTTGATCATGCTGGGCGATTTCACGTTTGAATTGGCGGCGGGATCGGAGTTGACCAGCTTGGCATGGGCGAAGGCGGGCGAGGTGGCCAGCAGCATCAGCAATACGATTTTCTTCATGACCGCTCCATTTTCAGGCCCGCGGCGGCCAGCATGATCCAGCCCGCGACAAAGGCGATGCCGCCCGCCGGCGTGGCATAGGCGAAATAAACGATGCCGGTGATCGCCAGGGCATAGAGTGATCCGCTGAACAGGATGATGCCCGCCAGGAACAGCGCCGCCGCGATATTGGCGCGCCGTGCGGCCGCACCGCGTGCCGCCAATGCCGTCACCCCAAGCGCCAAAGCATGCACCAGATGATAGGTGGCGCCGGTGCTGAAAGCCGAGAGCATGCGCGGATCCAGCCGGGTGCCCAGGGCATGGGCCGCGAACGCACCCGCCAGCACCGCCAGGGCGCCGTTGATACCCGCCGCGAAGAGCCAGTTTTTCATGCCCGGCTTTATAGACAGGAGGCGCGTGCTTTGCGAGTTTGCCGTTCATGGAGAGCTTGTCATGCCCGAACTGATAACGGCGGCCGATGGCGTGTCCTTGGCGTTTGAACGCCACGGAGAAGGCCCCGCCGTCGTTTTGGTCCATGGCTTCGGCTCCAGCCGGCTGCAGAACTGGAAATCCACCGGCTGGTTCGGCGGCCTGACCGAAGCGGGCTTTTCCATCGTGGCGATGGACTGCCGCGGCCATGGCGACAGCGGCAAGCCGCATGCGCCGGAAGCTTATGGTCACGACCGCATGGCGGACGATGTGATCGCGGTGATGGAGGCTTGCGGCCTTTCCAGCGCGTTGATCTGCGGCTACTCGATGGGCGGCTTCATTGGGTTGCGCCTGCTGGCGGCGCATCCCGAGCGCATCATCAAGCTGACGATCGCCGGCGTGGGCGAGACCTATCTGAAGGAAAGCATCACCGCGCCAGAGGCGCGCGCTGCTTTGGCGGACGCCCTCTTAACAAATGATAAGGCCGCCATCACAGATCCACGCGCAAAAATGTTTCGCGCCTTTGCCGATCAGCCCGGCAAGGACCGCTTCGCCCTGGCCGCCTGCATGCGGGCGATGTCGCCGCGTCTTTCGCCTGAGACTCTGTCGCGGTTGCAGCGTCCGGTGCTGGTGGTGGGTGGCGGCCAGGATGAGACCGCGGGCGCGCCGGAGCCCTTGGCCGCGGCGCTGGCCGATGGCCGCGCCGTGACCATTCCCGGCCGCGATCACATGTCGGCGGTGGGCGACAAGAATACCCGCCAGACTGTGATCGCCTTCTTCCGTTAGGGAACCCATCCGTCCGTACATTCGTTCTATGATATGGCAGTCCGCCATGCCGCATTGTACCGCGGTTCGTATAACTCGTCCGTGTACTGAGTAAATATTTCAGGGGCGTTGGCAGGGAGCATCCAATGCTGCACACATTGAAAAACCCCAATCATGGGGTACGCTTTGGTACTGAAAAAAGCGTAGGATTTCCGGTACTTGTCGGTATTTTCGACTCTGTTGTGACGCGCGACTCAACCTCGCGCCATGGCAGCGGGTGGGGGGCCCTTCCGCACATCCTAGTTGAGCTGGCGATATGTTAGAAGCGCATGCACGCGCCGGAATTCGCAACCGGCTTTTACACAAGATCGGTCTGGAAGACTGGCACCTGATCGGGCCGCAGCTGGAGGCTGTGACCTTGAAAGAGCGCCAGATCATCGAAGTCCCGGCCAAGCCGATCACCCATGCCTATTTCCTTGAGATCGGTGTGGCGTCGGTGGTGGCGGTCGATGCCGAAGATCATCGCATCGAAGTCGGCGTCATCGGCTTTGAAGGCGTCACCGGTGTGCCCCTGATCATGGGTGACACCAGAGCCCAGCATTCGACCTATATGCAGATCGGCGGCAGCGGCCACCGCATTCCCGCCGAGGCGCTGTGCGCCGCCATCGCGCAAAGCGAAACCCTGCGCACTCTTATGCTGAAGTCGGCGCAGGGCTTCATGATCCAGACGGCGCAGACCGCGCTGGCC
>JACCXK010000212.1 GCA_013697055.1 Alphaproteobacteria bacterium | reverse complement strand
GGACTGGGCCAGCTTGAGCATAGCGTCGGGCGCGCGCGCTGACTTGGGATATTTCTTGATCACTTCGGCGAAGGTGCGCGCCGCCGGGGCATAGTCCTGGTGGATGAAGCTGATATTGGCCACCCAGTAGATCGCCTGGGGCGCCAGGTCGGTGTCGCCGGGATTGGCGTCGGCATAGGCGCGAAACGCCGCCGAGGCTTCGTCATACTGGGCGCGGCCCATCAGGTTCATGGCCTGGTCATATTGCGCCGTGTCGGCGGGCGGGCCGGCCAGTGAACCGTTGAGGGACGCACCGCCGCCGGGACCGGCCGGCAGGGTGCCTAGGGTGCCCGGCGGTCGGCCGCGTGGCGACAGATTGGCGGGCGGTGCATCGGTGAAGCCGCTTGTGACATTGCCGGTGGCGTCGATGGTGCCGCCGCCGCCCACGGCGCCGATCGGTGGCAGGGGATCGCCGGGGCGCATTTGGGAATAGGGCTGCGGCGCCACGGCCGCGCCGGCGGACGCGGTGCCCGCGGCGGCGCAATTCATGGAATCGCCCGCGCCCAGCTGCTGCGCCGACAGGGTGCAGAGCCGGTAGGCGAAGTCCTTCTGCATCTTGTCGATCTTGTCGTTCTGGATCTGGATCTGGTGACCCAGTTCTTCGTTGGCGCCGGTGGCCTGGCTGAGGCTCTGGGTCAGCCCTTGGACCTTGTCCTCCAGGCCTTTGATGCGGACGTCCTGTTGCTGGGTAACGCCCTGCAGATCGCGCACGCCATTGGTCTGGAACGCCTCGCGCGCCTTTTCCTCGTCGCTGGGACCGAACAGTTGGGCGCTGGCGGGGCTGCAGAAAAGCGAAAGCGCCAGAACCGAAACCGCGATGCGCTGGATCATCATGACTTCATTCCCCAAGTGGGCCTCATAAAGCAAAAAGGGGCGCGGGAATCATCCCACGCCCCTCCTGCGAACGAACGCAAGTTACGAATTGGCACCGCCGGAGATGACGGTGACGCCGCGGCGATTCTGTGCCCAGCAGCCTTCGTTCGACTCGGTGCAGACCGGGCGTTCCTTGCCGTAGGAAACGGTTTCGACCCGGCCGGTGGAGACGCCCTGGCTGACCAGATACTCCTTCACCGCATTGGCGCGGCGGGCGCCCAGCGCCAGATTGTATTCGCGGGTGCCGCGTTCGTCGGCATGGCCTTCAACCGAAACGCGAACCGCCGGATACTTGGCGAGCCAGGCGGCCTGGCGGCCCAGGATGCCCTTGTCGGTGTCCTCGACGTTGTACTCGTTGTAGCCGAAGTGGACGGTGTCGCCGACATTGACGCGGAAGTCTTCCGCGCTGCCGGGCAGGATTGAGGAAGTGATCGGGGCGGGTGCGGATGCCATCGGCGCAGGCGGGGCCGGCGGCGGGGCGGTATTCACGGCTTCCTGCTTGTGCGTGCAGGCTCCCAGAATCAGGGCCGCCGACAGGCAGGCAAATTTCAGGGAACGGGAAAATGACGTCATGACTGAATCTCCTGGCAGCGAGAGCGCGGTGCGACGGCGCCAACGCTTTAAGAATAAAGACGCACCTGAATCGGGAAACGCATTAAGTGGGTAAAAGAACCAAAAATTGCGGTCGAAATTAGACCAATTCTAGGAAAACTCCGTTACTGGATCAAGGGCGACCAGGCCGGATCGGAGGCCGAACCGGGAGTCAGGACCCTGCGCTCGTTGCGCCCGGTCACATCGACCGACCAGATCGACGAGCCGCGCTGGCCCGGGGCCTCTCGGCCATACATCAGCACCCGGCCGTTGGGTGCCCAGGTCGGACCTTCGTCATGGCCGCCGCTGGAGATCAGCCGCTCGCCCGAGCCGTCGGCGCGCATCACGCCGATGGTGAAATTGCCGCCGACCCGCCGGGTGAAGGCGATCAGGTCGCCGCGCGGCGACCAAACCGGCGTGCCGTTGGCGCCCTGGCCGAAGCTGATGCGGCGCTGGCCGGAGCCGTCGACATTCATCACATAAATCTGCTGGCCGCCGCCGCGGTCCGATTCAAACACGATCTGCTTGCCGTCGGGCGAGAAGGACGGCGCGGTGTCGATGGCCGGATCGCTGGTCAGCCGGCGGATGGCGCGGCTACGCAAATCCATCACATAGATGTCGGAATTGCCGGCCGTCTCCAGGGTCAGCGCCACCTGGTTGCCGTCGGGCGAGAAGCGCGGCGAGAAGGTCATGTTGGGGAAATTGCCCAGCACCTCCTGCCTGCCGGTCTCGATATCGAACAGGTACACGCGCGGCTTGCTGCCGATATAGGACATATAGGCGATCATCTGGGCGGTGGGATTGAAGCGCGGCGTCAGCACCATGTAATCGCCGCGGGTCAGGAAGATGGGATTGGCGCCATCCTCGTCCATGATCGCCAGCCGCTTGACGCGCTTGGTGGCCGGGCCGCTTTCCGAGATGAAGACGATGCGGGTGTCGAAATAGCCCTTCTCGCCGGTGATGCGCTCATAGATGGCGTCCGACACCATATGGGCGATGCGCCGCCAGTTCTCCGGCGTGGTGAAGAATTGCAAGCCCAGCATCTGGCTTTCGCCAAACACGTCCCACAGACGGAAATCCACCCTGAGCCGCCCATCGGGCTGCTGGGTCACCTGGCCGGTGACCAGGCCTTGCGCGGTGATGGAGCGCCAGCTGCCGAAGTTCGGCACGGCATTGATATTGGTAATGTGCTCGGCAAAGCCCTTGGGGTCGAGGGGCCGGAACAGGCCGGAGCGTTCCAGGTCGGCACGCACCACGCCGGCGACATTGGCGCCCAGCGCGGGATCACCGCCCACGAAATCGGGAATGGCGATAGGCAAGGGCTGGGCATTGCCCTGGGTGACGTCCACCTGGAGCGCCGCCCAAGCGGGTGTGAGTCCAGGCGCCGTCCAAAGGGCCGCCAATGCGGCAAACAGGACCAGAAATCGTTTCATGCTGTTCTCCAGCGAATATTCAAAACCAATAACATGGCTCCAACATGGCAACGCCCTGATGGTTCCACGATCACTTGATCCATCATTATTGGCCCATCATCTGGCGCGGGTCGAAGCGCAAGGGATTGATTTGCCGCCACAGGTTATAGCGGTCGGGCGGCAGCCTGTAAGGCTGGCATTGATAGATGGCGCGGCTGGCCGCTTCCGCGGCGGCGCGGGTATAGGCGTTGCCCGCCGCCTGGGCGGCGGTGGGCGGCGTCAGTTGCAGCCGCCCCACCGTGCCGTCGGGATTGAGGCCGAGATCGTAATCCACGATCAGGTCTCGGGCGTCCGGTGCGCCGGTGGGCGGTGACCAGCAGCGATAAATCTGGCTCTTGAGCGCGTCGGCGATATCGGCCGTCATCAAATTTCCGCTGCCGATGCCCTGGATCACGCGCGGTCCTGCCTTGGCGGTCTTCACCGGCTTTTCCGGCGCGGTGAGCTTGTTGAGCAGGGCATTGAAGTCCTGGGCCGTCTCCTTCTCGGTGGGCCGGGGCTTTTCCACCGGCACCGGCTTTTCCTTGGCGATCTTGAAGTCGGGCACCGGCGGCTCGGGCGCCGGTTCGACTTCCTGCATCGTGGGTTCGGGCGGCGCTTCCAGCGCCGGCGGCGGGGTGTCCATCTTTTCGGGCTCGGGCGTCGGCGGCGCCTGGGCCGCGACATTGGTGACATCGGCGATGGTCACCAAATCCACCGGCACGACATGACTGTCCTCGGGCGTGTCGAAGCTACGATGAAAGGTGAAAAGCGCCGCGGCCAGGATCATGCCGTGGAACAGCACCGAACCCAGCACGCCATAGCGGGCCCCGCGCGCCGTGGTGGGGCGCATGCGGCGCATGGCGGTTTGCGCCGCCAGTTTATTGCGCGTCGGGCTTTGGTTTTGCGACATCGGTAACCAGTCCGATATGGGTGAAACCGCTGGCGGCCAACAGGCCCATCACCTGCATCACCTTGCCGTAATTGGCCTGGGTGTCGCCGCGCACGAAGATGCGCTGATTGTAGCCGTTGGAGGCAATGGCGGTGAGCTTGTCGATCAACGCCGCTTCCGGCACCTGTTCCTTCTGCAGAAAAATGACGCCATCGCGCCGCACCGTGATGGAAAGCGGCTCGCGGTCCTGGCCCAGGGCCGGCGCCTTGGTCTTGGGTAGGTCCACCGGCACACCCACGGTCAGCAGCGGCGCTGTCACCATAAAGACGATCAGCAGCACCAGCATCACGTCCACGAAGGGCGTGACGTTGATTTCCGCCATGACGCGGCGGCGCATTCTGCCGCGCCCCCGCGCACTGGTATGTTGGATGCCGCCCGCCATCAGCGCGCCTTGTCGTCGAGCTGGCGCGACAGGATGGCGGAGAACTCGTCGGCAAAGGCGTCGAGCTGGTTCACATAGCGGCCGATCTCGGCCACAAAGCGGTTGTAGAAGATCACCGCCGGAATGGCGGCCAGCAGGCCCATGGCGGTGGCGAACAGGGCCTCGGCGATGCCGGGCGCCACCACGGCCAGGGTGGTGTCATGGCGCGCCGCGATGGCCGAGAAGCTGTTCATGATGCCCCACACCGTGCCGAACAGGCCGACAAAGGGCGACACCGAGCCGATGGTGGCCAGCATACCCAGGTTTTTCTCGATGCCGTCCACCTCGCGCAGGATGGTGACGCTCATCGCTTTGTCGATGCGCTCCTTCACCCCCGCCAGCATGGATTCGCGCAAGGGATTGGGGCCTTCAAAGGCGCGGCGCCATTCGCGCAAGCCGGAGATGAACATGGCGGCCAGCGGGTGATCGTTCTTGGCGGCGAACTGCTGGTAGAGTTCGTCGAGCGATTGGCCGGACCAGAACACTTTCTCAAACTTGCGCGCCTTGCGCTTGAGGTTCGACAGGGTGACGATCTTGTTGAAGATGATGGTCCAGGACCATAGCGACGCCGCCAGCAAGAGGATCATCACCGCCTTCACGATGATGTCGGCGCGCATGAACATGGAGACAATGGAGAAGCTGCCCAGCACATCGGCCGCACCGGCGTTGCTGGCGGCCACGCCCGGCGGCGGCGCCAAGTCCTGGCTTTGGGCGGCGGGGCCGACCGGGGCCGCGGAGGGCGCGCTCTGCGCGCACGCGATGCCGGGGATGGCGGCCAGAATCAGGAAAGCGGTGACAATCTGCTTGATCATGGAATAACCTTTTGGCGCCAACGGGCTAACACAGGTTCTGGCCCGTGATGGTGGCCGGAATATGACAAGTATTCTCAAGTTTCTTCTGTGGTTACGTAAGGCGCAAGAGTCTCGAAGACGTTTTGGGGTAACCGCCGTAACTTCCCCGTTAACGTGATCATGCAGGCTTCGATCCGCCCTTCGACCAGCAACATTTCGCCACAGAAGATCTTCTGGAGCACGTTCATCCGCACCCCGGACACGGCGGTGAGCACCGAATGGACCGCGATCTGGTCGTCCAGCCGCGCGGGACGGTGATATTCCACCGCGATACGGCGCAGGGCCCAGGCGGATGGTTCCACGTCATTCAGGTTGGCGCGGGAGATGCCGGCAGTGCGGAAAAATTCGGTGCGGCCACGCTCCATGTAGCGCAGGTAATTGGCGTGATAAACCACGCCCGACAGATCGGTATCCTCGTAATAGACCGCGATCGGCAGGATATGGGTCTTGCCGTCGAAGGTGCCCAATCCCTTTAAAGGAGATCCTTTCAGTTCAGTCATCTTCGTTGCCTGTAAAGAGTCCGGTCTGGACGGCAGACGGGGGCGGCGATGTCAAACCCAGGTGACCGTACGCCGCCGAGGTCAGCATCCGGCCACGCGGGGTGCGTTGCACCAGCCCCTGCTGCATCAGATAGGGTTCGACAATATCCTCGATGGCATCACGGGCTTCGCCCAGGGCGGCGGCAATGGTCTCGATGCCCACCGGGCCGCCGCTGAAATTCTCCGCGATCAGGGTGAGATAGCGGCGGTCGAAGGCGTCCAGCCCCTTGGCATCCACTTCCAGCCTTGTCAGCGCGGCGTCGGCGATTTTGGCATCGACGGAGGCATGCTTGGCGACGGCGGCGAAATCGCGCACACGCTTGAGCAAGCGTCCGGCGATGCGCGGCGTGCCGCGCGAACGGGCGGCGATCTCGCGCGCGCCGTCGCGGGTCAGGGCGAACCCCAGCACCTTGGCGCCGCGCTCGACAATGGAAAGCAATTCGTCCGGGGTGTAGAAATTCAGCCGCACCGGAATGCCGAAACGGTCGCGCAAGGGCGTGGTGATCAGGCCCGAACGGGTCGTGGCGCCCACCAGGGTGAACGGCGCAAGCTGGATTTTCACCGAGCGCGCCGACGGCCCCTCCCCGATCACCAGGTCGAGTTCATAATCCTCCATCGCGGGATAAAGGATCTCCTCCACCGCCGGATTGAGGCGATGGATCTCGTCGATGAACAGCACATCGCGCGGTTCCAGATTGGTGAGGATGGCGGCGAGATCGCCGGCCTTGGCCAACACTGGACCACTGGTGGAGCGGAAATTCACGCCAAGTTCTCGGGCCACGATCTGCGCCAGGGTGGTTTTGCCCAGCCCCGGCGGCCCGTGAAACAGCACATGATCCAGGGCCTCGGCGCGCGCCTTGGCGGCATCGATGAAGATGGAAAGATTTTCCCGCGCCTGCTGCTGGCCCACAAAATCTGCCAGCCGCTTGGGACGCAAACTGGCTTCCAGGGTATCGTCTTCGCTGCGTTCGGGAGCGACGATGCGTTTTTCGGTCATCGCGCCATGCCCTTCAGCGCTTCCCGGATCAGCGCCGAGGCGTCGGTGTGTTCGCCCAGCGCCTGCGCCGCACGCGCCACCGCTTCGGCGGCGCGCACATCGCTGTAACCCAGATGCACCAACGCCGACACCGCATCGCCTTCGGGTCCGCGCGGCGCGCGCGCCATGGCGACCACGCCCGCCTCGTCCACACCCAGCATCATCGAGGGTGCCTTGTCCTTCAATTCGGTGGCGATGCGCAGCGCCAGCTTGGGCCCGACACCGGGGGCGCGGCCGATCATCGCCTTGTCGCCCAACGCCAGCGCGCGCTGCAGATCACGCGGCGAAAGCGTGGACAACACCGCCAGCGCCACCTTGCCGCCGACATTCTGCACCGTCTGCAACAGGCGGAACCACTCGCGCTCCTCGGCACTGCCGAAACCGTAGAGCTTGATGGCGTCGTCGCTGACTTTCATCTCGATCATCAGGC
>JACCXK010000151.1 GCA_013697055.1 Alphaproteobacteria bacterium | reverse complement strand
CTGTGGTGGCGGGTGTCGGCCCGGCGCTGCATCTGCCGATCTTCGATGCCGGACGGATTCGCGCCCAGTATGCCCGCGCCACCGCCGACCTGGACGCTGCCGTAGCCGACTATAACGGCACGGTTATCGGCGCGGTGCGACAGACTGCCGACGCGCTGACCCAGGTCGCCAGCCTCGCCGACCAGCGGGCGCAGCAGAAACTGGCGCTGGACAGCGCCAGCCGCGCTTTCGATCTGGCCCGTGAACGCTATCGCCTGGGCCTGTCGGGCCAGATTCCCATGCTGACCGCCGAAGCCACCTTGCTGGAGGCGCGCCGCGAGATGGCCGCGCTGGTATCCCAGGCCGCCAACCAGCGCGTTGCCCTGCTGCTGTCCGCCGGCGGCGGCTTTGCGCCCGAATTGTCATCGTCTAAATCTGATGCCAAGGATGCCACGCCATGAGCGACATCGCCCAAACCCGTGCCATAAACGCCGGACGCCGCCGCACGGGCTTTTTGCTGTTCGCCGTCGCCGCCATCGTACTGGCGCTGCTCTATGGCGGCTGGTGGCTGCTGAGCGGGCGCTATACCGAGACCACCGACGATGCCTATGTCGCCGGCAATATCGTGGCCGTGACCAGCCGCGAGGCCGCCACCGTCACCGCGCTCTATGCCGACAATACGCAAGGTGTGAAACAAGGGCAGCTCCTGATCGAGATGGATCCGTCGGTGGCTGAGGTGACGATGCGGGCGGCGGAAGCCAACCTGGCGCGCGCCGCCCGCGCCGTGCGCGGCACTTTCGCCAGCGCCGATTCCTATTCCGCGCAGCTCGCCCAGGCCCAGGTCGCCCTGACCCAGGCGCAAAGCGATTACAAGCGCCGCCGGTCGGCCCTGTCAGGCGCCATATCTGGCGAGGAGCTTGGCCATGCCCGCGATGCGGTGGCGGCGGCGGAAGCGGCGGTGAATTCGGCGCGCGGCGCCATGGCCCAGGCCCAGTCCGGCATCGCCGGGGTGGACGTGGCGCACAATCCCGATGTGCTGGCGGCGGAAGCGCAGCTGCGCGGGGCCGCCATCGCGCTGGCGCATATGAAGATCGTGGCGCCGGTGGACGGGGTGATCGCCCAGCGCACGGTACAGGTCGGCCAGCGGGTCAATGCCGGCGCCCCCCTGATGGCGGTGGTGCCGCTGTCCGACGTCTGGGTGGACGCCAACTTCAAGGAAAGCCAGCTGGCGCGCATGCGCCTGGGCCAGAAGGTGGACATCACCACCGATCTTTACGGCAGCAAAGTTACGTATCACGGCCATATCGCGGGCCTGGGCGCGGGCTCCGGCAGCGCCTTTGCGGTACTGCCGGCACAGAACGCGAGCGGAAACTGGATCAAGATCGTGCAGCGCGTGCCGGTGCGCATTGCGCTGGATGCGGCGGAACTCGAGGATCATCCTTTGCGGATCGGCCTCAGTGTCCGCGCCGAAGTGAATATCAGCGACCAGTCCGGTCCCATGGTGACGTCCGCACCGATGACAGGCGTGATGCGCGGCAACACCGGCGAGGATACCGGCGTCAAAGTGGATGCGCTGGTGAAGAAGATTCTCGCCGCCAACGGCGCGGGCCATTGAGCAGCGCCGCCGAAAAGCCGCTTACAGGGGCCGCGCTGGCGATCACCGCCATTGCGCTGGCTATGGGCACCTTCATGCAGGTGCTCGATACCACCATCGCCAATGTCTCGCTGCCCACCATCGCGGGCAATCTGGGCGCTTCCACCGACCAGTCCACCTGGATCATCACCGCCTTTGTCGTGGCCAACGGCATCGGCGTGCCCATCACCGGCTGGCTGATGAACCGCTATGGCGTGGTGAAGGTGTTCGTCCTGTCGGTGCTGGGTTTCACCATCGCTTCGCTGTTGTGCGGCCTGGCCTGGAGCCTGGAGTCGCTGGTATTCTTCCGTGTGCTGCAGGGCGCGGTGTCGGGCCCCATCATTCCCGGCTCCCAGGCCTTGATGCTGTCCGTCTTCCCGCGCGAACGGCGCACCACCGCATTGGCGATCTGGTCCATCACCACCCTGGTGGCGCCGATCTGCGGGCCCATTTTGGGTGGCTATATCTCCGATTCCTGGAACTGGGGCTGGATATTCCTGATCAATGTGCCGGTCGGACTGGTGGTGGCGGCGCTGTGCTGGAGCAACCTGGCGGCGCGCGAAACCGCCACCAGGAAGCTGCCGATTGACGCGGTGGGGCTGGGGCTGCTGGTGGTCTGGGCCGGCGCCCTGCAGGTGATGCTGGACACCGGCAAGAATGCCGACTGGTTCGGCTCCACCCAGATCATCGTGCTGGCGCTGATGGCCGTGGCCGGCTTTATCGCCTTCCTGCTGTGGGAACTGACGGAAGAGCATCCCGTGCTGGACCTGTCGCTGTTCCGCGAGCGCAACTTCACCCTCGGCACCATCGTCTTCTGCCTGGGCAGCGGCGTCTTCCTGGCCAACATGCTGCTCATCCCGCTCTGGCTGCAGACCCAGCTCGGCTATACCGCCACCTGGGCCGGACTGGTGTCCGCGCCCACCGGGGCCATCGCCGTGTTGATGACGCCGCTGGCGGCGCGGTTGATGCGCCATGTCGATGCACGATGGGTCGCCACCATCGCCTTTGCCGCTTCGGCGGTATCCTATTTCATGCGCGCCAATTTGACGGCGGATGCCAGCTTCATGGCCATCGCCATTCCGCTGATGGTGCAGGGCATTTCCTCCGGCTCTTTCTTCATCGCCACCATTTCCATCCTGCTCGATGGCGTGCCGCAGTCGAAGATGCCCGCCGCCGCCAGCCTGTCGAACTTTGCCCGCATCATCGCGGCGGGATTTTCGGTATCGCTGATCACCACCTTCTGGGACCGGCGCGAGGCCCTGCACCAGAGCCATCTGGCGGACATGACCTCCAGCTTCACCCCGGCCTTCAACAATGTGCTGTCATCGATGCAGGACATGGGCCTCAGCGAACTGGCCGCCAAGGGCGTCGTGCTGCGCGGCATTGTGGGACAGTCCTACCTCTTGGCCTCGGTGGACATGTTCATGATATCGGCGTGGGCCTGCCTGGCGGCGATCGTGCTGGTCTGGCTGTGCCGGAAGGCGCGGCCGCATGACGCGCCGGCCCTTTCCGACTGAGGAAGCGGCGGATCAGGTGACGTAACGCGCCAGGATCGCCTTGCGGTCGATCTTCATGTTGGGCCGCAGCATGCCGTTTTGCAGCGTGAAAGGCTCATCGGCGAAAATCACTTCGACAAAGGGCGCTGCCTTTTTCGCCGACGGCAGGCTATTGGCGAATTTCTTGACCCGCCGCCGGGCGTCCTCGCCGCCCGGCGGCACAAGGTCCACCACACAGGTCAGTTGCGTGGCATGGGGGCGAAAGCAGATCACCGAATGGGCCACATCGGGGCAGTTGTTCATTTCCTGCTCAATGACTTCGGGGTGAATTTTTGTGCCCCCCGGCGTGATCAGCAATTCCTTCTTGCGCCCCAGCAGATAGAGATTGCCG
>JACCXK010000178.1 GCA_013697055.1 Alphaproteobacteria bacterium | reverse complement strand
GCGGACGGATGAGGGGTCAGAGATCCAGTCGCTCTACGGTATGGCCTCGCACCCGGAAAACCACGCCCTGCGGCTCGTCCAGGGCGCTCATGGCCCGCCAGTCCAGCCCCGCCAGCAGCCCCCGCAGGATGCGGGTGGTGGCGCCATGGCTGATGGCGACGGTATCGGTCTTGAGCTCCCGCACCCAGTCGCTGACCCGGGCCGCGACCTCGGCGTAATTCTCCCCGCCCGGCACCCGCACATGCCATTTGTCGTTGCCGCGCTGCTCGAACAGGGTCGGGCTCTGGGCGCGCGCTTCCTCGTCGGTCAGCTGGTCCCACACCCCCAGGTTGATTTCCTTCAGCTTGGTGTCGGTGACAAAGCCTTCGGGCGGCAGGCCCATCGCCTCACGCGCAATCTTCATGGTGGCGACGGCGCGGGCCAGCGGCGAACAGACGAACGAAAAGCCTTCCGCTGTTCCCAATTCGCGTTTCAGGATGTGGCCCACGCTGGCGGCCTGCGCGAGACCCAGTTCGGTCAGCGGCGTATCCTTGTAGCCCGAGAAGCGCTTTTCGACGTTGGCCCTGGTCTGGCCATGGCGCGCGAAATAGAGCGTCAGCCCGTCAGGTAACTTAAGCGCCATCCGTCTTCTGCGGCACGGCGATGTCGGGCGCGTCTTCGGCCTTCATGCCGACGACATGATAGCCGGCATCAACATGCAGGTTTTCGCCGGTCACCGCGCTGCCCATGTCCGACAGCAGGTAAAGCGCCGCGTTACCCACTTCGCCTTGCGTCACGGTGCGGCGCAGCGGCGAGTTGTACTCGTTCCACTTCAGGATATAGCGGCTGTCGGCGATGCCGGCGAAGGCCAGGGTCTTGATCGGCCCCGCGGAGATCGAGTTCACCCGGATATTCTTCTTGCCCAGATCCTCGGCCATATAGCGCACGGATGCTTCCAGCGCCGCCTTGGCCACGCCCATCACATTGTAGTGCGGCATGTTCCGTTCGGCGCCCAGGTAGGTCAAGGTCACCATGCTGCCGCCATTGGTCATCATCTTCTCGGCGCGCTGGGCGACGGCGGTGAAGGAATAGCAGCTGATATCCATGGTCATGCGGAAATTCTCCGCCGTGGTATCGACATAGCGGCCGCGCAGCTGGTCCTTGTCGGAGAAGGCAATGGCATGGACGATGAAATCCATGCTGTCCCACACCTTGGCCAGTTCGGCGAAGGCGGCATCGATGGAGCCGTGGTTGCTGACATCGCAATCGATCAGCGCCGCCGGGTTCATCGGCTCGACCAGCGGCACCACACGCTTGCGAAACAGGTCGCCCTGGTAGGAGAAGGCCAGCTCGGCGCCCGCCTCGTGCAACGCCTGAGCGATGCCCCAGGCGATGGAATGCTGGTTGGCCACGCCCATGACAAGGCCGCGCTTGCCTTTCATGAGGCCTGGAAATGGCATGCTGGTGTCCCCGTCAATTTGGGCGTGAAGCCTAGTCATTTACCCTGAATAGGCCAGCGGCCAAACGGGATTTTCTGTGCGTTAAAAGTCACGCAATTTCAAATGCTTATCGCATCTTTGCGCGGGGATCATAGTCATGCCCCCAACCCTCAAGAAATGTCTTGAGGGACTCGTCGGGCTTGTCGGGAGCCGAGATTACCAATCGGACATACAAATCCCCCGCCGCGTCCTTGGCCGCGATGCCCTTGCCCTTCAGGCGCAAGGTCGTGCCGGTGTTGGAATTGGGCGGCACGCTCAGCGACACGGTGCCGGTCAGAGTGGGCACCGGCACTTTGCCGCCCAGCACCGCTTCCTTCAATGTCACCGGCAGGTCCATGCGGATATCGTTGCCGTCGCGCGTCATCCAGGGATGCGCCGCCACCGAGACAGTGAGCAGGATGTCGCCACTGGGACCGCCGCCGCGGCCCGCGCCGCCGCGGCCCTTGACCCGGATGGTCTGGCCGTCTTTCACCCCGGCCGGAATCCGGACATCGATCTGTTCGCCATTCTGCAGCACCACGCGGCGGGTGCCGCCGGACACGGATTCATCAAAGCTGACGGTGACGGAGGCGGCGAAATCCTCGCCCTTGGCGGCGCGCGGTTGACCGCGTCCGCGCCGGCCGCCGCCCATCAGGTCGGCAAAAATATCCTCAAAGCCCGCGGCGCCACCCGGCGTGTCATCGAAACTGAAGTGAAAGCCGCCCCCGCCCGGTGCGCCGCCGCCACCACCACCGCCGAAGGGATTGCCCTGGCGGAAACCACCACTTCCTTGGCGCGGATCGAATCCCTTGGGATTGCCATCCGGCCCGATGGCGCCGGCGTCGAACTGGGCGCGCTTCTGCTTGTCGCCCAGGATGTCATAGGCGCCGGAGATTTCCTGGAAGCGCTTCTGCGCCGCCGCATCCCCCGCATGTTTGTCGGGGTGATGCTTCTTGGCGAGGCCCCGGAAAGCCTTCTTGATCTCGGCCTCGCTGGCGCCTTTGGCCACGCCGAGGACTTCATAAGGGTCTTTCATGCCGTCCTTAATTGGGCCGTTTATGCCACCATATCAAGACCTTGGAGGCTTAGGGAACTTTTTGAACCGGTCGGCGTTTTGGTGTCAGGGCGGGATTATCTCTTATAAACAAGCCATTGACCATGAACCGGGCCTATACACCCGAAGAAAGCGACCGCTACCGCATCCTGGTCGAGGCGGTCACCGACTATGCCATTTACATGCTGGACCCTGCGGGCATTGTCAGCAGCTGGAACGCCGGCGCCCAGCGTTTCAAGGGTTACACCCCCGACGAAATCATCGGCCAGCATTTCTCCCGCTTCTATACCGCGGATGATCGCGCCAGCGGCCTGCCGGCCCGCGCCCTGGAAATCTCCGCTCGCGAAGGCAAGTTCGAGGCCGAAGGCTGGCGCATGCGCAAGGACGGCACCCGCTTCTGGGCACATGTCGTCATTGACCCCATCCGTGATTCCTCCGGCGCGCTGACCGGCTTCGCCAAGGTGACGCGCGATTTAACAGAGCGCCGCGCCTCCGAAGAAGCCCTGCGCCAGAGCCAAGAGCAGTTCCGCCTGCTGGTCCAGGGCGTCACCGATTATGCCATCTACATGCTCAGCCCCGAAGGCATTGTCACTAACTGGAATCCCGGCGCCCAGCGCATCAAGGGCTACACGCCGGTGGAAATCGTCGGCAAGCATTTTTCTCAATTCTATACGCCCGAGGATCGCGCCGCCGGCAGGCCCGAGCGTGCGCTGCGGACCGCCGCCGAGGAAGGCAAATTCGAAGCCGAAGGCTGGCGCCTGCGCAAGGATGGCAGCCGCTTCTGGTCGCATGTCATCATCGATCCCATCCGCGACGAGCAGGGCAAGCTTATCGGCTTCGCCAAGATTACCCGCGACGCCACCGAGCGCAAGGAAGCGCAGGATTCGCTGGAGCGCGCCCGCGAAGCACTGTTCCAGTCCCAGAAGATGGATGCCATCGGGCAGTTGACCGGCGGCGTGGCGCATGACTTCAACAATTTGCTGATGGCGGTGCTGGGCAGCCTGGAATTGCTGCGCAAGCGCATGCCGGACGATCCCGCCCAGCTTCGCCTGGTGGACAATGCCATCCAGGGCGCCCGCCGCGGCGCCACCCTGACCCAGCGCATGCTGTCCTTCGCCCGCCGCCAGGAGATGGATGTCGTGCCCCTTAACGTGGCGGCGCTGGTGCATGGCATGTCCGACCTTTTGGATCGCACTTTGGGCAAGGACGTGGAAATCCAGACGGACTTTCCGCAGGCGTTGGGGCCGGCGGTCGCCGATGATAACCAGCTCGAACTGGCGCTGCTCAACCTGTGCGTCAATGCCCGCGACGCCATGAAGCATGGCGGGAACATCGTCATCGCGGGGCGGGAAGAGGATGTCGATCTGCGCCATGTCTCCGGCCTGCCGCCGGGCAAATATGTCTGCCTGTCGGTCACCGACACCGGCGAAGGCATGGATGCGGAAACGCTGGCCCGCGCCTCCGAGCCTTTCTTCACCACCAAGGGCGTGGGCAAGGGCACGGGGCTGGGTCTTTCCATGGTGCATGGCATGGCCGAGCAGATGGGCGGCCGGTTGTTGATCCGCAGCACCTTGGGCGAGGGCACCACCGCCGAAATCTGGCTGGCCTCGGCCACCGCGGCGGCGCAAGCGCAGGATGCACCGACCGAAGCGCCCGCGCCGCAAGCCGGACCCCGCAAGCTCAAGGTGCTGGCGGTGGATGACGACCGGCTGGTGCTGTTCAATACCGTCGCCATGCTCGAAGACCTGGGTCATGAAGCGGTGGAAGCCGGATCGGGTGTCGAAGCGCTTGAGCTTCTGGCCCAGCAGAGCTTTGACCTGGTCATCACCGACCAGTCCATGCCCCGGATGAGCGGCACCCAGTTGATGGACGCCATCGCCCAGGACTGGCCGGGGACGAAGATGATCCTGGCCACCGGCTATGCCGAACTGCCCGGCGGCGTCGAGGTCAAGGTGCCCCGGCTGGGCAAGCCCTTCAACGAACATGACCTGAAGAAGGTACTGGCCGGCCTTTAAGGCGTGGCAGGCACCGCAGCGGTGACCGGCGCACCAACGGGCCCGGCGGGCGCGACGGTGAACGGCGCTTGCGGCGGCGCAGGTTGCCGGGGCGCAGCCGCCCTGGCGGCGGGCGGTCCCAGGAAGGCAGAACGCGCGGCGGCGTCCTTCATGCCATGCGACGCGGCGGAGGCATAAAGCTGGCGGGCGGTTTCCAGATCCTGCATCACCAGCGGCGGCGCGCCGGTCTCATAGAACTGGCCCAGCTGGAATTGCGCCACCGGATGATTGGCCGCGGCTGCCGCTTGCAGCAGCGGCAGGGCGCGCTCCAGGTCGGGCGGCCCCAATTCGCCTTTCAGATACATGTCGGCCAGGTCGGCCTGGGCGGTGGGCAGGCCGGCGACCGCGGCCCGGAGATAAACTTCTTCCGCCTTTCCTGCGTCCCTGGGCGTGCCTTGGCCCTTGCGCAGCATCATGCCGAGATTGCGCATGGCGGCGAGATCCTCGAAGCGCAGGTCCCACCAGATATTGAAGGCTTTCTCGTAATCGCCCGCGTCATAGGCGGTGACGCCGGAATCGAACACAGCGGCGATTTCGGCGGCGGTGCGGGCCTCTGCTGCGCCTGCAAGGGAGGCGCAGACCGCGGTTGCGGCGGCAAGATGCCGAAAAATCTTGTGTATTTGGAGCATGCGGGCCCAAGGCTACCCTGCCCATAACGAAACTGCTAGGACGCACCCATGACAATGCAAACAGGTGGACCACTGGATGATGGCGGCATTGCCGCATCCCCCGATCCGTTTGCGCTGTTCCAGGAATGGATGAAGGAGGCTGAAGCGTCCGAGCCCAACGACCCCAACGCCATGGCGCTGGCCACCGCCGATGCGGACGGCTTTCCCAATGTGCGCATGGTGCTGCTGAAGGGCGTCGATGCCAACGGTTTTGTATTCTATTCCAATTCCCACAGCATCAAGGGCGGCGAGTTGGCGCGCAATCCCAAAGCCGCCGTCAATTTTCACTGGAAGAGTTTGCGCAAGGCGGTGCGGGTGAAGGGCGCCATCGCCCAGGTCTCCGATGCCGAAGCGGATGCCTATTTCGCCACCCGTGCCAAGGACAGCCAGATCGGGGCCTGGGCCTCGCCCCAGTCTCGGCCGATGGAAGGGCGCTTTGTGTTCGAGAAAGCCATCGCCGAATATGCGCTGAAGTTCGCCCTGACCAAGGTGCCGCGCCCGCCGCACTGGACCGGCTGGCGTCTGACGCCATCGCGCATCGAGTTCTGGCGCGACCGGCCTTTTCGATTGCATGACCGTTTGGTCTATTCCCGCGACGGGGCCGGCGAGGCCTGGCGCACCGAAAGACTGTTTCCGTGATCAAGCGCGAACAGGCCGGGGCGCTGATGAAACGCGCCGCCATTGCCTCGGTGTCGGTGTCGCTGTTTTTGGTGGCCATCAAGACCTTCGCCTATTTCGCTTCCCATTCGGTGGCGATGCTGGCGTCCCTGGCGGATTCGGCGCTGGACCTTTTCACCTCCTCGCTCAACCTGGTCGCCATCCGTTCGGCGCTGACCCCCGCCGACGCCGAGCATCGCTTCGGCCATGGCAAGGCCGAGCCGCTGGCGGGCCTGGCGCAGGGCGCCTTCATCTGCGCCTCGGCCTTGTTCCTGGTAATCCAGGGCACGGGCCGCATCCTCGCGCCCGAGCCGATCGATCACAGCGTTGAGGCATTGATCGTGATGTGCGTCGCCATCGCCGTCGCCATCGCGCTGATCCTCTACCAGCGCCGGGTGGTGGCGCAGACCGGATCGCTGGCGGTGGAAGCGGACCAGACCCATTATTTCGGCGACCTGGCCACCAATATCGGCGTGGTGCTGGCGTTGCTGCTCTCCAGCCTGCTGGGCTGGACCTTGGCCGATCCGCTGATCGCCATCGCGGTGGCGGGCATCATGGCCTATACGGCGTTCGGCGTGGGCCGCGCCGCCTTCCACCAGTTGATGGACCGCGAATTGCCGCAGGCCGAACGCGACCGCATCAGCCGCATCGCGCGGGGCCATCCGGCGGTGAAGAATGTCCATGACCTCAAGACCCGGTCGGCAGGCCTTTCCACCTTCATCCAGCTGCACCTGGGTCTTGATCCCAACATGCCGCTGGCGGAAGCCCACACCATCAGCGATGCGGTCGAGCAGGCGTTGCTGCAAGCCTATCCCGGCGCCGACGTGATTATTCACCAGGACCCCGCCGGCCTGGAGCCGTTGCCTGAAGATGATGCGCATTAATCGCAAGATAATGTTGGGAAAAATACAAGTTTTATCGTCTCCGCCGCCGGATATGTTCGGCGCGAAAGAGGAGGCAAGATGTTCAACAGAGTCCTGTTCGGCCATTACGGTCCCGTCGCCAAGATTTTTCACTGGCTGATCTTCCTGCTGCTGGTGGCGCAATATGCCGTCGGCTCGATCATGCCGCATATCGGGCGCAACACGCTGGATGAGGGTTGGGTCCACTGGCACCTTCTCATCGGCGCCGCCATTCTGGCGGTGATCGTGGCGCGTTTTGTATGGCGGCTGTTTCATCCCGTGGCGATGGCGGACGGCCTGACGGGCTGGGAGTTTTGGCTGTCGCGCGTCACCCACCTGTCTCTGTATGCGCTGGTGTTCGTCATGACGGTGCTGGGATGGGCCGCTGCCAATTCCCGAGGCTGGGACGTCAAGCTGCTGGGCGTTGTCACGCTTCCACAGCTTGCGCCCAAGGGCTCGGAATGGGGCCATGAGGCCGGTGACATCCACAATATCCTGGTCTATGTGCTTTTGGGATTCATCGCACTGCATGTCGCCGGCGCGCTGTATCACTACTTCATCAAGCGCGACCAGATCCTGCAGCGCATGCTGGTGCCGCGTCCCTGAAAGAGCGATCAGCGGACGGTTGAGGCTGCGCGGGCGAGGGGCTTGGCGGTGCTTGCAGCCTGGCCTGCATAAAACGCCACAAACCGCTTGGGTTCGGGCGCCTGATAGCCATCCAGATTGTGCGCCCAGCGATAGCCGATGGATTCGTACAGCAATTCCGCGGAGATGTTGTAGGGCGCGCGGCCCGCCGGAACCGGAACGCTGTAGGTGACGGAATCGGATCCGCCGGTAAACCGGGGATCGCGCCTGGCATCGCCGACCACGGCCACCTGGGCGTCAGCAGTTTCCTTGTCGAAGCCCTTCGGCAAGATGCGGTTATCCTTCAGATAATGCGTGCCAAACAACAGGCCGGTGGTCACGCGCCCGGCATAGTCTCCCATGATGGATTCATAAATCTCGACCTGATCGGCTTGGGTAATGCGCGAATGATGGGGCTCGAATTTCGCCGGATCGGAATCATTGTCGTTGCCGACGATGGATCCGTCGGGCCGCACCGCCCCGGATTCAAAGACCGCCGCGCCATTCGCGTCGCGCACGGTGACATGCAGCCAGGCCCGGCGCGCCGGATAGGCAGTCGGCAGCTTGTGGCCGGTCCTGTTCACCACATTCACGTCGAATTCGAGTCGTCCATCCCGCTGCACCGTGTTCGTCAACTGCACGGCGGCGGTCTGCTGCGCCAGAAAGGTCTCGGTGCGTCTTGCCGAGGCTTCCAATTCTTCGCTCGTGGCCGACACCCCGAGCTCGCCGGCATGGTCCTTCAGCATGCGCAGCAGGACCGCGTTTGCGCCTACGAAGATATGGCGCATGACGCCTTCGTGATTTTGGGCATGGACCGATGTGATGGGCGCTTCTCCCTTGACTTGGGTCATGTGGCAGTCCTGGCAGCTTTGGGTGCGGGCATAATCGCTGTGCTGCCATTCCTGATAGGGCATCTGCTCGGGCAGGGTGCCGGCGGGATTTCCCTTGTCGTCCAGCGCGTCGGTCAAAAGCGTATGGCAACTGGCGCAGAGGGCGGAATCCTTGAGGTAATCCACTTTCTTCGGGGTAAATCCGGTCGCCGAATGCATCAGCCTCTGCCGGCCCGTGTCCGGATCATCAAACGGGCCGAAAATCTCCCGCTCTTCCTGCTTTTTGCCGACATCAATCAGAAAGCCGCCGTCCAGGCTGGAGTGCTTTCCAAGATTGTCGCTGCGGATCTGATGACAAACCGTACAGGAAACCCCGTCCGCGGCCAGCGTCGCCTTGGTGTCATTCGCATTCTCCAGTTCGCCTTCCGGCTCGTCCATCGCCGTGCCGTCGCTGACAGCGCCGAGATATTTCAGGACCTGCCCCTGCAGTCCTTCCGCCCGCGCCTGGTAGCGCTGCATCGGCATGTGACAGGTGGAACACTTGTCTTCGATCGCTGCCGTGGCAGACGGGTGGTCCATGGTTTCGCGCCGGATCGAGGCCTGCCAATAGGGATCACGCGAGGAATTGGCCATCACGGAGGCGCGCCATTGCGTACCCATGGAGATGTCCTCCCCATCGGGGGCGTGAACCTGACTGTGGCAGGATATGCAATGGGCGGATGTCGCGAAGAGCTGGTGGTTGAACGACATGCGCGGCACCTCCGCGGTCTTGTCCTGCGAAGGCAGTTCCTGGCCGCGAACAATCGCGATGCTTCCGGCAATGATCAACGCGCAGCAGCCCAATAGTGCAGCTCTGTATTTGCGGATCATTTGCATGTGCAGATTTTTTCCGGCAGACGAAACGCAGTTAGCAACGACGGCGTTATTGCGTCAACGCGCGGGATCGCACTATCAGTGCATATCGCCAACGCGATGGGGAACACGTGCCGCGTGTATCAAAGCCTGTTTCTGTATGTGCGGCAGTCTGCGGACTGACGCTGCTCACGACGTTGCTGATGGCGGCGGCTCCGGAGGCCAAAGGCCCACCGCTCGATGGTCACAGGCTGTTCACCGAGAATTGCGCCGCCTGTCATGGCGAGAGCGGTCGCGGCGATCGCAAGCTGTCGGACCTGGGCTTTGTAAAATTCGGCGTCAAGATGCCGGACTTTGGCGATTGCAGCTTCGCCAATCGGGAAGCGGATGGCGACTGGGCTTCCACCATCCATCGCGGCGGGCGCGCCCGTGCTTTTCCGCGCGCCATGCCGGCGTGGGACAAGGCGCTGAACGACGATGAAATCGAGGCCATCATCGGATATCTGCGAACCAAATGCGAAAAGTCCGGTTGGCCGCGGGGCGAGTTCAACCTGCCTCTCGCCATGTTCACGGAAAAGGCGTTTCCGGAAGACGAACTGCTCAACATCAACAAGTTGAATACCAAAGGCCCTTATGCCTTCACGTCCACCACGATTTTTGAAAAGCGATTCGGCGCGACCGGTCAGCTTGAACTCAACCTGCCGATTTCCAGCGTGGCCGGGTCGCCGCACACCCAGACGGGTATCGGTGACATCGGTGTCGCCTGGAAGCAAAATCTTCTCGCCGATGTGGATCAAGGCACCATCTTCAGCGCCCTGGGTGAAGTCGTTCTGCCCACCGGCAGCGCCGCCAAGGGGCTGGGCTCGGGAAGCTGGGCTTTCGAAACGCATGGGTTGTTTGCCCAGATCATGGGCGACTACTTCCTGCAGGGCGACGTGTTTGGCGCTTTTCCCACCGGGAAGGGACTGGCGAATGAGGCCCACGGAAACTTTGCCTTCGGCCGCACCTTTGCCGAGGACGAGGGCTGGGGCCGCTCGTGGTCGCCCCAGGTAGAGCTGCTGACCACCCAGGCATTCGCACCTGGGGAAAAGCTGCAATGGGACATCGTCCCGCAACTCCAGGTCAGCCTGTCATCACGCCAGCACGTTCTGGCCAGCTTCGGGGGTCGCTTTCCGCTCAACGATCGCGGGGGAAACCGCCAGCCGCAATTCGTCTTCTACCTGATCTGGGATTGGTACGACGCGGGCCTTTTCGAGGCCTGGTAGGTCAGATGTCGGCCCCTGCCGAAAAATAGGCCGGCGTGGGCGTCGCGGCCCTGCCCAGATGCTTCATCGCCAGCCGGTGGGCAAAGCGCGCCAGCAGGAAGAAGATCGGGCTGACCAGCAGCGACATGGCGATCACCGCGATGGCGAGCTTGTGGCCGCCGGGGCTGAGGGTGTGGGCGGCCAGGCCCGCCGCGGCGATGACAAAAGAGAATTCTCCCACCGGCGACAGGAACAGTGAGGCGGCGAAAGCGGTGTCGAAATTCTTGCCCGCCAAAGTCAGCAGGATGAAGTTCAACACCGTCTTGCCGCCGGTGACCACCACCAGGGCGGCGGCGATCACCCGGACCTGCTGGATCAGGTAATCCAGGTCGATCAACAACCCCACCGACAGGAAAAAGACGAACAGCAGGATGCTTTGCACCGGCTGGGCCATGGTGAGGGCGCCGCGCCGCAAAGTGGAATGACCCACCGCCAGTCCGCCCAGGAAGGCGCCCAGCGCCGGCGACAGTCCCAAGAGGCCGGATACGGCGGCGGCGGCAAAGCAGATGCCCAGCACACCCAAAGTGCCGACGTCGAAATTCTTCAGCAGATATTCGGAGGCCGGAAAACGAAAGCTCTTGATCTTGTTCAGCACATGGATGAACACGGCCAACAGCGCGAAAGCCAGCGCCAGCTTGGTGCCCACCCCGATCAGCGCGTTGGTGGTGAGTTCACCGCCAAGCGTGTTGGTGATCAGCATCAGCGGCACCACGGCCAGGTCCTGGGCCACCAGGATCGCCACCGCCAGCCGCCCGGCGGGTGTGTCTTTTTCTTGGCTGTCCTCGATCATCTTCATCGCCACGGCGGTGGAGGAAATGGACAGCATGAAGCCGATCACCACCCCGCCCAGCACTTCGCCATGCACCGCATAGGTGAACAGCGCCACCGAGATGGGAATGATGGCGCAGGTTACGGCGGTGACACCCAGGGCCAGCGGCAGGGACTTGGAAAAAGCCTGCAACCGCATCTCCATGCCGATGATGAACAGCAGCATCAGCACCCCCAGTTCGGCCAGCGTCTCGATACTGTCATCGGTCCGGATCAGGCCCATGCCGGTAGGGCCCAGCACCATGCCCACCAGGATAAAGCCCGCCGCGGCGGGCATCCTGAGCCGGTTCATCACCAGGCCGCAGCCCACGGCGGCGGCCAGGAGCAGGGCAAGGGCGGACAGGGACTGCTGTTCGTGCATGACCTTGTTTCTAACAGGGTGGAACGGGGCTTGGCGGGAATGATAGGGTAGGAGCGTTGGCGAGAGCCAGAGCGACATTAAAAAGAGAGCTATGGCGGAACCCAACCATATCGATGATGAAAAACGCACCCTGATCCTGACGGGCGCCTCGCGCGGCATCGGCCATGCCACGGTCAAGCGTTTCTCCAGCGCCGGCTGGCGGGTGATCACCTGTTCGCGCCATGCCTTTCCGGAAAACTGTCCCTGGGCGGCGGGCCCGGAGGATCACATCCAGGTCGATCTGGCCGACCCCAAGGACACTATGCGCGCCGCCGAGGAAATGCGTTCGCGCCTGACCGAAGGCAAGCTGCATGCGTTGGTCAACAATGCCGCCATTTCGCCCAAGGGCCCCAAAGGCGAGCGTCTGGGCACCCTGGCATCCAACCATGACCTGTGGCGCCAGGTGTTCGAGGTCAATCTCTTCTCCACCATCTGGCTGGCGCAAGGTCTGAAGAACGAACTGGCCGCGGCCAAGGGCTCGATCGTCAATGTCACCTCCATCGCCGGCTCCCGCGTGCATCCTTTCGCGGGCGCGGCCTATTCCATCTCCAAGGCGGCGGCGGCGGCGCTGACGCGGGAAATGGCGGCCGACTTCGGTCCTCTCGGCGTGCGCGTCAATGCCATCGCGCCGGGCGAGATCGACACCGCCATCCTGTCGCCGGGCACCGAGAAGATCGTGGAGACCATCCCGCTGCGCCGCCTGGGCCAGCCCGCGGAAGTCGCAAAAGCGATATACTATTTGTGTACGGACCAATCCTCCTACGTCACTGGCGCGGAATTGATGATCAATGGCGGCCAACACGTCTGACCTGACGCGCTGTGCGGGCCTAGTGTTCGGCTTCCTGTTCCATGGCGGCCAGGGCTCCCGCGTCACGGATGAAAACCTGTCGGCGCATCTGGATCATGCGCATGATTGGATCTGGCTGCATCTGGGCCTGGCCGATCATCGGGCCAAGCGGTTCATTGAGAATTTCGAGCCGGCGCCGGCGGCGGCGCGCCAGCTTCTGCTGGCGCCGCGCGAGGAGCGCATCCAGTTTCATCTCACCCCCACCGGCGCCTATGGCGTCCTGCCCGACATCGAGCGCGACTTTGCCGATCATTCGCTGGGCACCGGCCGGCTGGCGTTCTGGTTCGATGGCGGCCATCTGGTGACGTCGCGGGTGCATTCGTTGCGCGGAGTGGAGCATGTGCGCCAGGCAGTGGCCAATGGCGGCACCCTGGCGGCGCCGGTGGCGGCGCTGATACAGCTGCAGGACGAGTTTGTCGGCTTGGTGGAGCAACGGCTGGTGGTGCTGGGTGTCGAACTGGGCCGGATCGAGGACGAAGTGCTGGCCGACCGCGACCATATCGGGCGCGATGTGCTGGGACCCTTGCGCCGCGAACTGTCGCGCTATGCCCGCGAGTTCGCCGCCCTGCGCGGCGCCATCCACCGCGCCATGTCGGCCCGCTATGTGGTGCAGGGCGGCCCGCTGCTGGAACAGCTGCCGCATCTGCAGCAGGAGGCGGAGGATTTCGAGCGCGATGCCGCGGCCCTGTCGGAACGGGCGCGGCTTTTGTACGAAGAAATCGGCAGCCGGCTGGCCGACCGCAGCAACCGGGCCCTGTCGGCCTTGACCGTGATCTCGACACTCCTGCTGCCGCCCACCTTCGTGGTGGGAGCTTTCGGCATGAATGTGGGCGGCATCCCCTGGGCGCAAAGCCCTGAAGGCTTCTGGGCGGCGCTGGGCTTCTGTATGGCGCTGGTGCTGGCGGGCTGGGCGCTGTTGCGTCGCTTTCGCATTCTGCCATGACGGTACGTTCCCGGCCGTAGCTTTCCAAAAGTTCCCTAATATGATCCCCGGCGGGCAGGGGTGTCATGGAAGCGCGTTTTTCACCGCAAGTCGTGCGCGGCATCCTCTTGGGCCTGTGGGGCACCGTGGCCGTACTGGTGGTGGCGATCGCCTACAAACTGCTGTTCGGGGCGCCCCAGGATGCGGGACAGGAAACCTTCCCGAACCTGCAAAGCAGCGATGTGGTCAAGGCGCCGAGCGGCCATGCCTACAAATATGTCCTGGCGCCCAACATCACCTGGGCGGCGGCGAAAGATGCGGCGGCGCGCTATGTCTTCGAAGGCCATGCCGGCTATCTCGCCACCATCGGCGACCAGACCGAGTTCGATTTCATCATGACCAAGGTGTTTCCCGGCGGCGCCGACACCGACACCACCTTTGTCGGCGGGCGCCAGACCGCGCCCGGGTAGTGGCGCTGGGTGACGGGACCCGAAGGCTCGGCCGATGGCGGCAAGGGCACCCTGTTCTGGAGCGGCTATGAAGGCGGCCATGTTGAAGGCAGCCATTTCGCCAACTGGAATTTCAGCGCCTTCCAGCATGGCGGCAAATGGGACGTGAACCAGGTCTGCTGCGTGACCCTGTTCTCCTATCGCCGCCGCCTGTTCAGCACCTCGCTGGGCAACGGCGAGCCGCAGGAAGGTGTGGCGGGGTATTTGGTGGAATTCGGCGGCTAGGGAACTTTAGCCCGCCCACAACATTACCTCCCCCATACAGAGAGGTAATTTCATGTCCCTGATCCTGATTATCCTTATCGTCCTGCTGCTGGCCGGCGGCGGCTTCGGTTTCAGCCGCTATGGCGCGATGGGCGGCGGCATCTCCGTCGGCACCATCCTGATCATCATCCTGATCCTGTACCTGCTCGGCGTGCTGCACTAGCACATCGTCCAGACGACAAAAAAAGCGGCGCGATTTCTCGCGCCGCTTTTTGCTGTTTGAAGCGGTGCTGTTAGCGGCAGCCGCGATAGGCGTTGCGCTTGCAGGCCACCGCCAACTGGCGGGCCTGGGTCTGCGCGGCGGGAGTCATGCGGCGCCACAGCGCGTCACGGTGGGCGGCGGCGTTGGGCATGTTGCCGACATCGGCGGCCAGCGCGTACCACATGTAGGCATGGAAGGGTTCGGCCTTGATGCCCTGGCCCATTTCATACATCAGGCCCAGATTGTACATGCCGGCGGAATTGCCCTGCGCGGCGCTGGCGGAAAACCACTGAGACGCCCGGGCATAGTCGCGCGGAACGCCCTTGCCGTCGCGGTAGAGGCCGCCCAGATTGTTCTGGCCTAGCGATGAGCCGGCCGCCGCGGACAGCGACAGGTACCGCACCGCTTCGGACGTGTTCTGTGGCACGCCTTTGCCGTCGAGATACATGATGCCCAGATTGTTCTGGGCAACGGGATTGCCCTGGACCGCCAGCGGCCGCCAGGAGGCGAGGGCGCGCGGATAATCGGCACGCTGGAAATAGCGGGCGCCGTCCTGGAGTGGTTCGGCGGTGGCGGCCAGGTTGGCTGAGATCAGGCTGGCCAGCCCGGCGGCGGCGAGGATCAACTTACGCATTTCGGCAGTCTCCAACCGGATTCGGAATGGAAAATTAACCGCCAAAAGTGAACATCCACTTACCAGCGCAGGAGCCGAGGGCCTGCAAATCCGCCAATTGCGGTGGTTAACGCGATGCCCAGGCTGTACCAGACCGCGATAAAGGGGGCTGCCCCCTCTGGGCAGTGGAAGGAATAGACAAAGGCGCCGGCCGCGCCCGCGAACAGCCCCGCCCCGGCTCCGGCCAGTCCCAGCCGGGTGGGGGCCAGACTTCTCAAGGCCCAGAAGGTGGCCGCCAGGGTCGGCAGGGCCGTGAGGGTCACCAGCACGGCGCACACCCGGCTGGTATGGCCCATGACCAGCAGATGGGGATCGGCGTCCTGGGCATTCATCTGGATGGTGGAGAGCAGGGCGATGGCCAGCAGCGGCAGGGCCAGCAGCAGCGCCGGCTTGGCCATGTCCGCCCCCGGGCGGCCGGCCCGCTCCACCAGCCAGAAGCCGAAGCCGGTAAGGGCGAAGGTATAGGCGAGCTTGGTCCACATGCCGAAGCTGGTCATGGCCTCGGCCAGGTCATGGCGCGGACGCAGGACCAGCAGCATCACCAGGATGGAGCCGGTGACGCCCAGCGCGATGGCGCCCAGAAGGATGCGCATCACCGCGTCCTTGCGCACCGGCGGCAGGTCGTCGGAAAGCCGGGCGATCAGGTCATCGGTCCGCATCACGCTCCTCCAATCCTTCGCCCAGTGATTTGATGGCGCGATGCACAGTCACCTTCACCGCCGATTCCGACAGGCCGGTGCGCGCCGCGGCATCCGCCACGCTGACGCCATCCAGCTTGATGTCTTTCACCAGTTGCCGCTTGGCGGGCGGCAGCTTGTCGAGCAGCTTGGTGACATCGCGCTTGGCGATGGCGTCGTTGGCATCGTCATGGCCGAACAGCTCGGCGGCTTCGTCCAAGGGCACGGTGGCGCGGCGCTTGTGGCGGCGATATTCGTCGATCAGCTTGTAGCGCGCGATGCCATAGACCCAGGCCGTGAAGGGCAGGGCTGGATCGTAAGTGGCGCGCCGCGTGTGAATCGCAATCAAGGTTTCCTGCACAGCATCCTCGGCCACGCCCCCATCCAATCGGCGTGCATAATAGCTTCTCAGGTGCCGCGTCAGGCCTGCAAGCAGCATCCGGTAGGCGCCGGCATCGCCCATCAGGGCGGCCAGCATCCAATCCCGGTATTGCGCCTCCTGGGCGATCAAACACGGCTCCTTAGCAAAGGTTCGTTGGCGTACGAGGAAAGTTACCCCCGCACCATGTTTCTTTGTAACCCAGCCCGATGTGGGGCGTATTCCTTATGCGTAACCCTTATATATCAACAGGAGAGACCTCATGAAGACCACCTTGATTGCCGCGGCAGCCGCTGCGGCTTTCGCCTTTGCCGTGCCCGCTTCCGCCCAGATGGCGGATCAGACCTCCAAGACAGGCGCCAAGACCGGCACCACCATGCAGACCGAAAACAGCAAGCCGATGGCCAGCGGCAGCATGGCGAATGGCAACATGGCCATGTCGGGCGACATGGGCATGAAGAAGCCCATGAAGAAGACCAAGAAGACCAGCATGATGGCCGACAAGCCCATGACCGAAGACCAGATGAAGTCGGATTCGATGAAGCACTAAAGGCGTTGGCGCCGTCTCCAAAAGGCGGCGTCAGCTCTTTTGGGCTTCTTTCAGGATGTCGGCGATCATGTCCTTGCCGTCCGGACTGTGAATCCAGTTCTCGGCGGCGGCCATGGTGGGGAATTGCAGCGGCACGCGTTGTGGCTTGTTGCGCTCCGGCACCGGCACCAGCACCTCAAAGGTCCCGGCGAAACGCACATCCCGGGTCTCGGCGGCAAAGGGAGGCTGCAACTGGTTCTTGCGCTTGTCTTTCATGCTTCCCATGGCCGTCTCCCGTTAGACGCGGCTTCTAGCAGTGTTAGTCATCCCGGTCAGCACGTTTTTTGCGGCCGATTCCCAGCTTTTCCCGCCATAGCCTGGCGGGGATTTCCTCGACTTGGCCTTCTGCAAGCTGGCCGAGCTGGAACGGTCCATAGGCGGTGCGGATCAGGCGCGAGACTTTCAGCCCAAGCCGTTCCATCACCCGCTTGATCTCGCGGTTCTTGCCTTCCTTGAGGCTGACCGTGGCCCAGCTGTTCAGGCCCTTGTTGCGCTCGAGATCGGCAATGATGGGGCCGTACTTGACGCCATCGATGGTCAGGCCGCTGGCCAACTTGTCGAGTTCGGCTTGCGTCACCTTGCCGAACAGGCGCACGCGATAGATGCGCGTCCAGCCTGACGCCGGCAACTCCATACGCCGTGCGATCTCGCCATCATTTGTTAAGAGCAACAATCCTTCAGTGTTGAAGTCCAGCCGCCCCACCGACACCACGCGCCCCAGATGCTTGGGCACATTGGCGAACACGGTGGCGCGGCCTTTCTCATCCTTGTGGGTGGTGACCAGGCCGTTGGGCTTGTGATAGCGCCACAGCCGCGCGCCTTCCGGCTCCGCCAGCGGCTTCTCGTCTACCTGCACCACATTGGCGGCGGTGACATTGACGGCGGGCGAGGTCACCAGCAAGCCGTCCAGCTTGACCCGGCCTTCCAGGATCAGCTTTTCGGCATCCCGGCGCGAACAGATTCCGGCCCGGGCAATGACTTTTGCGATGCGATCGCCGGCTGGCTTTTGGGGGGCGGCCAATGCTAACTCCGGACCATGAATGATGGCGAAGCCATAGCATTGGCGCTGGAAGAAGCGAAATCGGCCGCTTTGCGAGGCGAAGTGCCGGTGGGCGCGGTTCTTTTGGGCGCCAATGGCGCGTTGCTGGCGCGGGACGGCAACCGCATCCTGGAGCGTAAGGATCCTACTGCCCATGCCGAGATGCTGGTGATGCGCGCCGGCGCAGCTGCGCTGGGCAATGAGCGGCTGATCGGTTCCACGCTCTATGTCAGCCTGGAGCCTTGCGCCATGTGCGCGGGCGCGATGGCGATGGCGCGGATCGGCCGGCTGATGTTCGCGGCTTGCGATCCCAAGGGCGGGGCGGTGCTGCATGGCCCGCGCTTTTTCGAACAGCCCACCTGCCATCATCGCCCCGCGGTGATGCAGACCGAGCCGTACGCGCTGGAAGCCGGCGAGATATTGCGGGAATTCTTTCGGGCGCGGCGTGGAGCGACGGCCCAGCGGAGCGAAGCGTAGCGTCAGGCCGCGCGACCAATAATAAAGCTAGAACCAGGCCGGCGAAAAACCGGGAAAGCCCAGTTGCAGCACTTCACGCGCCGCGATCAAGCCGATGCCGGCGCCGATCAAGACATCGCTGAGGAAATGCGCCGTCAGCAATGCGCGGGTCACCGCCAGCAGTGCGGCGATGCCGAACCAGATGGGCCAGGCCATCGGCCAGACGCAGGTGAAGATCACCGCCACGCAGCAGATGGTCAAAGCATGGCCGGAGGGGAAGCTGTTGTAATCGGGATTGAAGGCCAGCGGCATGAAGCCGTAGAGGCCCATCTCCATATCGTCGCGCGGGCGGCGGCGGCCCAGCACCAGCTTGATCACATGCAGTATGCCGCTGCCCAGGGTCAGGCTGGCGATGAAGGCCAGGGAGTAATTGATCAATAGGGTGACGTCGTCGGCCAGCACATCGAAGTGGCGCATCCCCGCCGCCACGATCAACGCCAGGATGGCGGCCGCCAGCCAGTGGCCCGCCTTGGCGTAATGGGTGATACCGTCCAGCGCCTTGTGCGCGCGGCCGCTGATATGATCATAGATGAAATGCGCCAGGGCGCGGTCGATCAACAGTGCCGCGCACCCGATCAGGATGGAGAGAAAGCCCGCCCACAAAAGCATGGTTATTGGGTGCCTTGCCGCGTTGCTGCTGTCAACGCCCCGTGCGCGGACGCGCACAATTTAAAGGGTTGCGCGGACGCGCACAATTTAAAGGGCTGCGCGGACGCGCACAATTTATCGATTCAGTGCGCGCCAGCCGATATCATGGCGGCAGAAGGCGCCGTCCCAGTGGATCAGATCCACGGCGGCGTAAGCGCGGGCCTGGGCTTCGGCCACGTCCTTGCCCAGGGCGGTGACATTTAACACCCGGCCGCCCACCGCCACGATATCGTTGCCGCGCTTTTCGGTTCCGGCATGGAAGATGGTGATGCCGGGCAGTTTGGCGGCGTCGTCCAGCCCGGTGATGACGTGTCCTTTTTCGTACGATCCGGGATAACCCTTGGACGCCATCACCACCGTCAACGACACGTCATCGCGCCATTCCAGGGGCATGAGTTTGCCGTCGCGGGTTGCCACCAGCGTGGTCAGCAGGTCGCTTTTCAGGCGCGGCATCAGCACCTGGCATTCCGGATCGCCGAAGCGGGCATTGTATTCCACCAGCTTGGGACCGCTCTTGGTGATCATCAGGCCCAGATACAGCACGCCCATATAGGGCGTGCCCTTGGCCTTCATCGCCGCGACGGTGGGCTTGATGAATTGCTCCATCGCCACTTGTTCCAGCGCCGGCGTGAGAACCGGTGCGGGGGAATAGGCGCCCATGCCGCCGGTGTTGGGTCCGGTATCGCCGTCGCCGACGCGCTTGTGATCCTGTGCGCCCGCCAGGGGAATGACATTGGTGCCGTCAGACAGCGCGAAGAAGCTGGCCTCTTCGCCGTCCATATACTCCTCGACCACAATGGCGTGACCGCTGTCGCCAAAGCCGCCTTCGAACATGAAGTCGATCGCCTTGTCGCTTTCCGCCTGATCGGCGGCGATGATCACGCCCTTGCCGGCGGCGAGCCCATCGGCCTTGATCACCACCGGATATCCCAGGCGGTCGGCATAGGTCTTGGCCGCGTCCGGCGCGGTGAAGCGTTTGTAAACGGCGGTGGGGATGCCCATCTCGTCGCAAAGTTCTTTGACAAAGCCCTTGGAGCCTTCCAGCACGGCGGCGGCTTTCGACGGCCCCAGGCTGCGGATGCCGGCAGTTTCCAGCACGTCCCACAACCCGCCCACCAACTGGGCGTCGGCGGCAATGACCGCGAAATCGATTCGGGTGTCGGCGGCGAATTTGGCCAGACCGGCAAAGTCGGTGGCGGGGATGGGGACGCATTCGGCGACGCCAGCGATTCCCGCATTGCCGGGGGCGCAATAAAGCTTTGTCAGCAGGGTGCTTTTCGACAGCGCCCAGGCCAGCGCATGTTCGCGCCCCCCGGAACCCACCAACAAGACCTTCACCGCAACCTCGCCTTTGCCTGCCGCCACCCTGTATCATGGGAGCCATGCCCGACACACCAGTTTCCAACCTGCCCGAATTTTCGGTAACAGAATTGTCCGCCGCCCTGAAGCGCACGGTGGAAGACCAGTTCGCCATGGTGCGGGTGCGGGGCGAGATTTCCGGCCTGAAATTCCATTCCTCCGGCCATGTCTATTTCGACCTCAAGGACGACAAGGCGGTGCTGAATGCGGTGATCTGGCGCGGCGTCACGTCGCGGCTGCGTATCCGTCCCGAAGCGGGGATGGAGGTGATCTGCACCGGCAAGCTCTCCACCTATGCCGGCTCGTCGCGCTACCAGATCATTGTCGAGCAGGTGGAGCTGGCGGGCCTGGGCGCGCTGATGGCGATGCTGGAGGAGCGGCGCAAGAAGCTGGCGGCTGAAGGCCTGTTCGATGCCGCGCGCAAGAAGAAGCTGCCCTTTTTGCCCGAGGTGATCGGCGTGATCACTTCGCCCACCGGCGCGGTGATCCGCGACATCATGCACCGGCTGGAAGCGCGCTTTCCTAGACGGGTGCTGTTGTGGCCGGTGGCGGTGCAGGGCGAAAAGGCGGCTGCCGAAATCGCCGCCGCCATCACAGGCTTCAATGCCTTCGGCGCGCATCTGCCCAAGCCCGATTTGATCATCGTGGCGCGGGGCGGCGGTTCGGTGGAAGACCTGATGGCTTTCAATGACGAGGCGGTGGTGCGCGCCGTGGCGGCCGGTGTGATCCCGCTGATCTCGGCCGTGGGGCATGAGACCGACACCACGCTGATAGACTTTGTTTCGGATGTGCGTGCGCCTACGCCAACCGCCGCCGCGGAACTGGCAGTACCGGTGCGTACCGAGCTGCTGGCAACGACCCTGGACTACGAGCGCCGCATGCTGACCTGTTTCAGCAAGGGGCTGAAGGACCGCCAGCGGCATTTGGCCCAGCTGGCCCGCGTGCTGCCGCGCGCCGACAGCCTGTTCGCCGGGCCGCGCCAGCGCCTGGACCAAGCCGGCGAAAGGCTGGGCCAGTCGCTGCGCAAGAATTTGCAGGTTCATCGCGTGCAGTTCTCGCGGGCCGAAGCACAATTGCGCGACCGCATGTTGAAAGACCGCATGACGGTGTGCGGCGAGCGGGTGAAGGCGCTGGCGACACGCGCCGGCCGGGCACAGACTGCGCGTTTGGCGCAGGCGCGAAAGTACCTGGATGGGCTGGCGCGGGTGCTGGACAGCGTCTCCCACAAATCGGTACTGGAGCGCGGTTTTGCCTTGGTGCGGGGCGAGGATGGCAAGGTGCGCCGGCGCGCCAGTGCCATCACCAGCGGCGAATCCCTGACCCTGACCTTCGCCGACGGCGACAAGCAGGCAGTGGCGGAGGGCGGCCCCGCCAGGCCCAAGGGCAAAAAGCCCGTGGATCAAGGCTCGCTTTTCTGACGGCGAAGCAGGTACAATGCGCACATGAATGTGATGGAACGCGACCAGGGTGAGGCCAGGCTTCACTTTCTCGACGGCGAGTACGAGATCATCACGCCGGGCGGCTATGTCGCCTGCGCGGTGACGGGCACGCATATCCCGCTGGACGCGCTGCGCTACTGGAGTGTGGACCTGCAGGAAGCCTATGTCAGCCCCGACATCGCCACGGCGCGGGCGCAGGAAAAGGGTCTTGCTCCAAAATGAAGAGGGGCAAATGATGCGCCGCCGGTTTTTTGTCGGCGCCTGTCTTGTTTCCTTGCCCGCATTGGCCGCACCCGAAAAACCCGTGCGCTTTTCCATCACCGGCGCGATGAGCCAGGGCAGCCTCGCCATGGGCAGCGCTCCACCCGGCTCGCTGGTGGCGCTGGATGGGCGTCCCCTGCATGTCACCGCCGATGGGCGGTTCGCTTTCGGCTTTGGCCCCGACCAGACCAAGCCGGTGCTGGTGACGGTGCGCTATCCCGAAGGCGGCGGCGACAGCCGCAGCTTCACGCCGGCGGCGCGCACCTACGACATCCAGCACGTCAATGGCTTGCCGCAGCATACGGTGACGCCGCCGCCGGAAGTGACGGAGCGCATCGCCCGCGAGGCGGAGGTGATTTACCTGGCGCGGCTGACGGACAGCGGCGGCAGCGATTTTCTTTCCGGCTTCGACTGGCCGGCGCCGGGCATCGAAAGCGGCATCTTCGGCAGCCAGCGCATCGACAATGGCACGCCGATGTCGCCGCATTACGGCGTGGACATGGCCGCGCCCACCGGCACGCCCATCCATGCGCCGGCCGATGGCGTGGTCAGCGTCAGCGACGATCATTACCTGAATGGCGGTTTCACCCTGATCGATCATGGCCAGGGCGTGTCCACGTCGTACCTGCATCAGAGCAAGCGGCTGGTGAAGGTGGGTGACCGGGTTCAGCGCGGCCAGCGCATCGGCATGATCGGCGCCACCGGCCGCGCCACCGGCCCGCATCTGCACTGGGCAATGAACTGGTTCCAGGTGCGGCTGGACCCGTCGCTGTCGACGCGCAAGCCGAAACCGGACCCGCTTTAGCTAGACATTCTAGAATGCCCCAACAAGCATTGTTGCTTCTCATTATTCCTCGATTTCCCGAGGGTCGTTTCTAGACAAAACGAGTGTATGATCCCGTCGATGGAGAGGGCGATGTCATGTCCGAAGACGTTGAGTATCTAGCTAATTATAAAGCCAATCAGCTTTACACGCATCCCGGCAACACTGGCGCTTACGCCACGATAGTTGGCGAGAGTGAGCAGGTGGTTGGCGAGATGGGCGTTACCTCGCGATGCAAATTGGCCGTCTCCGCATTCTATGTGCGAGATAGGAGTGATTTCGGCACCCTGAAGATAACCAAACTGGTATTTCACAAAACTCATGGATGGCGGGTGGACGGCCACGTCCAGCTGAACCATTTTCAATTTGCACAGATGAAGGAATTTTTGGCGATAATATCGAGCCTAAATCTTCGATGCGCAAAAGACACGGCTCTCACTGGAGAATCTAAATATTGGTGCGCTGGGAGCCCTGTTAGGAAGCTCAAAGGGGTCTGAGCTTATTCGCAAGCTCGCCGAAACTCCCGAATTGCATCACGATATCTATGCCGTCGCCACCAAGCGTGCTGCTCTTGCCGAGTTCGAGCAGAGGCTGGCCAGCAACGCAACCGAGAAAGAATGGCAAAGTTTTTTCGAGACACATCCGTGGATTTTTGGACATGGTCTGAATTATGTCGCGCTCGACAAGGTTGGCGCACAGTTGGAAACTGTCACGACGGGGCATGACTTCAATCAACATGGAAAACGAACTGATGCGTTGGTTCGTACCCGCGCAGAAGTTAGTCAGTATGTACTGGTCGAAATCAAAAGACACACCACCGACCTATTGCGCCGTGGGGAGCCATATCGTTCAGGGTGTTGGGGGGTGTCTGAGGAAGTGTCAAACGCGGTAACGCAGATTCAAAAAACGACGTTTGATTTTTCACAGCGCCGGTTTAGAGACAGTTTAAAGGATCGCAAAGGCAACGACACTGGCGATTCAGTCTACGCCATCGAGCCTCGATCGTTCTTAGTGGTTGGCAACACAACGGAACTGCAGGGCAACGATGACAAAATTGCATGCTTTGAACTTTACCGGAAAAATATCCGGTCTCCGGAAATCCTTACATTTGACGAATTGCTTTACCGGGCAAGGTTTATTGTCCAAAACATAAGTCGGGACGCGGCTTCGTCTGAGGTGTGAGTTATTTCGGTTTCCCTACATAGCATTTGCCGTCCGTATTCTCGAACACCGTGTGACAGTTCGCGGCGAAGAACTCATCGAACGCCTGGCGCACTTCCGGCCATTTGCCCTGGCCGATGATGGGTTTGCTGAAATAATCGTCGCCCACCAGCACGCCGCCGTCTTTCAGCTGCGGCCACCAGGCTTTCAGGTCGGCCATCACCGAATGATAGTCATGCCCGGCATCAATGTGCAGCACTTCGGGGCGGATGCCCTTTTCCTTCAGCAGCTGGAAGGCATTGATGGAATCCAGCGGCAGCGGCACTACGAAGCCCTGCAGGCCTTCATTGACGATATTGCCAGCGAACTTGTGATAGAGGCGGGGATATCCGAACTCGAAATCCAGGTCGGGAATAAACTTCTCCCACAGGTAATGCTCGGATGAGCCCAGCCAGGTGTCGATGGCGATCACCACCGCCTCAGTCTTCAGCCGCTGAATTTCCTTCGCCAGGGTGACGACAGAAGCGCCTTTCCAGACGCCGACCTCCACCACGACGCCCGGCTTTGCCTGGTTGATGGCACGCGCCAGGTAGGGATGCTGGGAATGCCAGCCCTGCAGGTCGGTTGGCCGTCCCGCCGGAAAATCTTTCAATGGGTCGCGGCCAAAGAACAATTGATCCAGAAGGCGTTGGCGTGTGCTCATGGTTTGGCCTGCAGCAAGGCAATGTCACGAGGCGTCGTCCAGCGATTGTGGATCCACAGCCACTGGCTGGGATTTGCGCGTACCATCTCTTCGATGCGGGCCTGGATGGCGGCGGTCAGGCGCGCCACGTCTTCGACGTCATTCCCGCTGGCGTTGAATTCCAGCTCCGGCTGCACGGTGACATGGAAACGGGGGCCTCCGACGCGGCGGTTGGCCGCCATGATGATGTGCGCACCCATCTTGAGCGCCAGGGCGGCGGGTGCGGGCGTGGTCAGGGCGTCGCGGCCGAAGAAGGGCGCAGGTATGCCTTCGCGCAGCTTCTGGTCCACCAGCATGCACAGCATCTTGCCCGCCTTGAGTTGCGCCAGCATGGGCCGCGCCGCATTGTGCTTGGCGATCATGGTGTCGGGCCCGTTGATGCGGCGCTGACGCGCCACCCAGTCGGCGACGTAAGGGTTGTTGGGCGGCCGCACCACGGCGGCGCCGTCAAAGCCCAACTGCCCGGCCAGGATCGGCAGCATCTCCCAATTGCCCAAGTGCCCGGACAGGAAGATCACCGGCTTCTGTTTCAAATCGTCCAGGCTCATGCCGGGCGGCAGGCTGTAGGTGATGCGCGGGTCGTCGCCCTTTGGCGAGAAGCGCGCCAGGTGCGGATACTCGCCCACCACCCGGCCCAGATTGTCCCACATGCTGCGGCGGATCTGGCCTAGCTCTTCTTGCGTCTTTTCCGGAAAGGCCGCGGCCAGGTTGGCGCGCGCCACGCGGTCAGGCGGCAGCAGCGAGAAGATGTTCCGCCCGATCCAGCCGCCCAGCCCGGACGCGGTTTCCGGCCCCAACATGCGGAACAGGCCCATGAAGGCAAAAAACAGCGCTGCCTCCGCGCCATAGCGCAGCTTCTGACCCCAAGAGAGCGTGGCGGGCAGGCCGGGTTCCGTCATGGCTTGGGGCTAGGCCCTGGGGGCGATGCTGTCAAGCAAGCGCTCCATTGCAGCTGCGTCATCAAACACGGCGGCAACCTTCAGCATGCGGATGCCCTCGCGCTGGGCTGTGGACAGGCGCACAAAATCCTTTTCGGTGGTGACCAGCAAAGCCTCGCCGGCCACGGCGCGCAGCTGGATGAGTTCATCCTCCGTATAGGGATGATGATCGGGGAAAAGACAGCTGCCGGTGACAGCCGCGCCGCTGTCTTCCAGCGAGGCGAAGAATTTCTCCGGCCGTCCGATGCCGGCAAAGGCGAACACGCTCTTGCCGGCGAAGCTATCACCCTCGGCTTGCAGCCACGCGCGCAACATCGGGCCTTTGTATGCGCCAAGGTCCGGCGCGCCATCGCCGATCAGCACGACCGCATCGGCACGGGCGAGGCCTTGCGCCACCGGCTCGCGCAGCGGGCCAGCCGGAATCTGATAGCCATTGCCGAACCCGGTCTCGGCATCCACCACCACCAGCGACAAGGTTTTACGCAGGGAGAAATTCTGGTGGCCGTCGTCCATGAGGATCACGGTGGCGCCCTTCTCCTTTGCCAGTCGCGCCCCGGCGGCGCGATCGCGCGCCACGATGGTGGGGGCGGTGCGTGCCAGCAGCAGGGCTTCATCGCCCATCACAGCGGCGCTGTGGCCGCGTGTGGCCAATGCCGGGCCGCGTTCGCTGCCGCCATAGCCGCGGGTCAGGAAATAGGGCTTGTGGCCGCGTGCCCGCAACATTTCCGCGATGGCGATGGCGATGGGGGTCTTGCCGCTGCCGCCGGCGGTAAGGTTGCCAACGCAGATCACCGGCAGTTCGGGATCAAAGGGGTTCCCGGTTCGCGCCTTGAACGCGACGCTGACGCCATACAGCCAGCCCAGCAGCGCCAGCAGCGTCGCCGCCAGTCCCCGTCTTTGCCAGAACTCAGGCGCGCGCATCGAAGCTCAAAGCCAATGCCGCCACGGTGCGCGCCACCGCGCCGGACTGGGTGGCTGCGCCGCGGGCCGCGGCATCGCCCGCCGCCATCGCCATGGCGGGATTTTCCAGCAATCGCCCGGCCTCGCGCGCAATATCGGCGCTGCTGGTGACAAGCCCGAATTGCTGGGCCTCCAGCACCGCCTCAAAGGCACCGGCGGCATTGGCAGTGTTGGGCCCGGCCAGCACGGCGCAATGCAGCGCCGCCGGCTCCAGCACATTGTGGCCGCCCAGCGGCACCAGGGTGCCGCCCAGAAAACAGAAGCGCGAGAGACGATAGAACAGCCCCAGCTCGCCCATGGTGTCGGCAATATAGACGGCGGTCTGGGGGGAGAGCTTGCCGCCGGTGGCGCGGCGCTTCCAGGCGCGCGCACCGCACAGCATTTCCAGATCGGCGCCGCGCCCGGTGTGGCGGGGGACCAATATGGTCAGAAGTTCGGGAAAGCGGGCGCGCAGCAGGTCATGGGCCGGAAGAATGGTTTCGTCCTCGCCCGGATGGGTCTGGGC
>JACCXK010000123.1 GCA_013697055.1 Alphaproteobacteria bacterium | reverse complement strand
GATCAGGTGCGAAGGCCGGAGGGGGCTACTTCTTGGCCGGAGCAAACCCACCCATCAAGCGGTTCTGGAAGGGACCGGCCTGGCTGGGATTGAACTGGAAGCTCTGGTCGTAGCTGTTGTAGGTCGGGCCGTTCTCGATGCTGCCGCCATTGCCGAAGTGCAGCTGGCCGTAGCCGCCACCGCCGCCGTCACCGCCGGACACATCGCCGACGCCGCCGGTCCAGCCGCGGTCATCGATCCGCATGCCATATTCGGGCGGAGGCGGCGGGGGATAATAGGCCATCGGCCGTCCCATGGGCGCGGGCCCCGGAATGAAGGCGTCGTTGGGCGCCACGCGCCACTCTTCATGCCACCGCCGCATCACCGGCGCGGCCATGCGATAGCTGTAATAACCGCCGCCGGCATAGCGGCGCGCCATATGTCGCACCGCGCGGCGCGGCGGCGCCACGGGGCGAACCGCCGCATGGCTCTTGACCTTGTGGTCATCCGGGCAGTCGCACAGGCAAGTGACCTTGGCCTGGTGAGCCATGGCCGGCTGGATGCTGGAAACAGAAGCGATTGCGGTGGTCAGCAAAATGCCGGCCATAAAAGCAGATACCCTCATCACACTCTCCATTCGATCGAGGCGTGTCGCGGGGCATGCGATCGCGTGTCTTGATATGGGACGTTCTAATATGGGACAGGGGCCGATGCGAGCAGCGAATGAACTGTTGGTTAATTTCGCGCGGCCGGCTGCATAAGCCAACACGGCTTTAAGATTTCCCGGTGCAAAATCGCACCAACACGGGGATTTCATGACCGCCGACAGCCCGACCTGGGTGACCGATCTCAACGCGACCGAGGAGCGGGAGACCCGCATCCGGCTGTCGCTGCTGCGCGGTGTCGTGGAAAATCTGAAGGCCAATCGCGCGGCGGTACCGGTGTTCGGCCTGGCCATCGCCGCGATGTTCAGTCAATCGGTACGGCTGGATCAGCTGATCGGCTGGTGTGGACAGATGATGCTGGGCCTTGTGCCACAAGCCATCATGCTGGCGCGCTTTCCGATGACCACTTTGTCCACCGCGGAAGCGGAAAAGTGGACCTTGCGGATTGCCGCCGCCAACCTGTTCTTTGTCGCCAACTGGGCCTCGCTGGGCCTGTGGTTCTGGGCCGGCGGCAATGCCGGCCATCTGATGATCGAGATGATCCTGGCGGCCACCCTGGCGGCGCATGCCGCCACCACCGGCGCCTGCCGCGCCCTGGCGCGGCCCGCGTTGCTGCTCTATCTCATCATGATGACGGTGGTGCCGCTGCAGGGCCTTTCCGACCCCGCCACCTTCTCGAACGCCGTGGTGATGGCGCTGCTGGCGCCCTTCTATGTCGGTTTCACCGCGCTGATCATCCGCCGCAACCATGCCCGCGCCCGCAATGCCGTGGTGCTGGGCCAGGAGCGCGACTCCCTGCTGGCCGAACTGGTGATGGCAAAACTGGAATCGGACCGCGGCCGCGAACAGGCGGAAGCCGCCAGCATCGCCAAGTCGCAATTCCTGGCCAATATGAGCCATGAATTGCGCACCCCGCTGAACGCCATTCTGGGTTTTTCGGAAATGATCGCCAGCCGCATCTTTGAAAAGGATCCGGAGCGCACTGTCGAATATGCCCAGCTGGTGAATTCCTCGGGCAAGCATCTGCTGGCGCTGATCAACGATATCCTGGACCTGGCCAAGATCGAGGCGGGGCGCTGGAAACTGGAAGAAAGCGAGCTGGACCTGCACCGCATCGCCGAGGACGCGCTGCAATTCATCGCTTGGCGCGCCAAGGACAGCAACGCCACGCTCGTCAATGCCATCGATGCCGATCTGGAGATGGTCTATGGCGACGAGCGCGCCATCAAGCAGATCCTGCTCAACCTTCTGTCCAATGCCGTGAAGTTCACGCCCGAGCATGGTACCGTCACCGCCTTTGCCCGGCGCGCCGAAGACGGCGGCATCCTGCTGGGTGTCAGCGATACCGGTGTCGGTATTGCGGCGGAAGACCAGAAGGCGGTGTTCGACAGTTTCGGCCAGGGTCGGCATGACGTGGCGCTGGTGGACAAGGGCACCGGTCTTGGTTTGGCCATAGTCAAGGGCCTAGTGGAAGCCCATGCCGGCCGCGTCAGCCTGGAAAGCCAGGTCGGCAAGGGCACACACGTCACCGTGCATCTGCCGTCCATCCGCGTGCGGCCGCGCGCGCTTTCCCGGCAGGGCCAGGCCGCCTAACGCGCCGCGGCTGACGCAACCATCAAGGAATCGACCGCCTTCTTCACCACGTCTTCGGGGCGGTGCGTCAAGGCATGGACGAAGGCCAGTTTCTCGATCGCTTTGGGCGACAACACAAAGGGATAAAGGTCCGTCAGCCCCATGCTGCGGTTCATGCTGTTGGTGGCGAACTCGATCGGCAGCCATGCCTCTATCAACTGTTCCCAGCTGCGCGTCCTGTAAGGATCAAAATCGATCGCTGCTGCGATATGACCGCGCGCCGCACGCGGCTTGATCTTCATGCCGAAGGCGCCCGCCGTCTCCAGCGTGTCCACGATGTGCAGGTAGTGCGCCCAGGTTTCTGCGAAATCCTCCCAGGGATGGGTCGTGGCGTAGGTGGTGATGAAACTGTCCTGCCAACCCGGCGGCGGGCCTCCGGCATAATGTTTCTGCAGCGCCTCGCCATAATCCTGGCGGTCGTCGCTGAACAGGGCGCGGAAGGAATTCAGCAAGCCCTCGTTTGTCGCCACCAGCCGATCCCAGAAATAATGGCCGATCTCGTGACGGAAATGCCCCAACAGGGTGCGATAGGGTTCGCCCATCTCGCCGCGCACTTTCTCGCGTGTGACGTCATCGGCTTCTTTCAGCGCCAGGGTGACCAGGCCATTGTCATGACCGGTCATCACCTCGGCGGCATGGCTCTCCGGCGCGTCTGCCAGGAAGTCGAAGGCCAGGCCATGCGCGGGATCGTCGGCGCGATTTTCCAGCGGCAGGCTCAGGCGTAACAAGGAGTAGAACAGCCGGTGCTTGGCGGTTTCCATCTTCCGCCACAGCACGTCGTTGCCGGGAACCGACAGGTCCGGGACCACCCGGTTGTGGCGGCAGGCGGCGCAAAAACCCACCTGGTCGTCGGCCGGAACCATCCAATTGCACATGCCGGCGTCGTAGTTCAGGCAAAATTTGTAGGCATTTTTGGGGGCCGCAAGGGCTGTCCAACCGCCGCCATCCACCGGTTCAAGGGCAGAAATCGTAGTTATATCAGTGATATAGCCTAAAGCCCGGCCGCAATTTTCGCACAGCACATTCTCAAAATACAGGAGCTGGCCGCAGCCCTGGCAGCTGAACAATTTCATGGAGATTTTCCGGGTTCGACTTGTGGGGAACGCCCGGTTTTTAACGATGTTCCGAGGATATTGGCCTGCGGCGTGGCGGCTTGTAGCCGCACCTTCGCAGTTGCGGCATAGTCAATTTTCCAAGGACTTTCGATGAGCATTCAGGCTGCCCTCCGCCACGTCACCCGCTACCGGTACGACCGGCAAATCACCTTGGGTGCGCAGACTATACGCCTGCGCCCGGCGCCGCACACCCGCGCCAAGGTGGTGGCCTATTCGCTGAAGATCGAGCCGGCGGAGCACTACATCAACTGGCAGCAGGATCCCCAGTCCAACTGGCTGGCGCGTGTCGTGTTCCCGGAGAAGATCGATCACTTCACTGTCAGCGTCGACCTGACCGTGGACATGGAGGTGATCAATCCCTTCGACTTTTTCCTGGAGCCGGATGCGGAGAAATTTCCGTTCCGCTATGCGCCCGAGCTGAAGGCTGAGCTGGAGCCCTATCTGGCCGTCACCGAATTCGGTCCCGCCTTCAAACGCTATTTCAACGCGCTCCCGCGCGCGCAAACCCAGACGACCAACTTCGTGTTCGATCTCAACGCCCAGATCGCGCACGACATCAGTTACACGATCCGCATGGAGCCGGGCATCCAGACGCCGGAAGAGACGCTGTGCAAGGGCTCCGGCTCCTGCCGCGACAGCGCCTGGCTGTTGGTGAATTTGCTGCGCCATCTGGGCTTGGCGGCGCGCTTTACCAGCGGCTATTTGATCCAGCTCAAGGCAGACGTGAAAGCACTGGACGGTCCTTCGGGCACTGACAAGGATTTCACCGACCTGCATGCCTGGTGCGAAGTCTATCTGCCCGGCGCCGGTTGGGTGGGGCTGGACGCCACCTCCGGCCTGTTCGCCGGCGAAGGCCATATCCCGCTGGCCTGCGCCGCCAGCCCGACCCAGGCCGCGCCCATCTCCGGCGCGGTCGAGCCGGCCGAAGTGCTGTTCGACTTCGACATGAGCGTGACGCGCATCAAGGAGCCGCCGCGCGTCACCAAGCCCTATACCGAAGAACAATGGGACGAGATCGAGAAGCTGGGCGATGCCGTCGACCTGGTGCTCAAGAACCATGACGTTCGCCTGACCATGGGTGGCGAGCCCACCTTCGTTTCCATCGACGACCGCTCTGGTGCGGAATGGCATATCGCCGCTGTCGGACCGACCAAGCGGGCCTTGGCCGACACGCTGATCCGCCGGTTGCGCGATCGCTTCGCGCAGGGCGGCTTCCTGCATTACGGCCAGGGCAAATGGTATCCGGGCGAATCCCTGCCGCGCTGGGCCTTTGGGCTGTACTGGCGCACCGACGGCGTGCGGCTGTGGAAGAATGCCGGGCGCGTTGCCGCCGAGCACAAGGATCACAAGCCCACCCTTGCCGATGCCGGCGCGCTGATCGCCGCGGTCGGAAAATCGCTCGGGCTGGATGCGTCCTATGTCATCCCGGCGTACGAAGATTTCTGGCATCACCTGGCGCAGGAGCGCCAGCTTGCCGCCAATGTGGATCCTAGCGATTCCAAGCTGGAAGATCCGGAACTGCGCGCGCGCCTGGCGCGGGTGTTCGAGCGCGGGCTGAGCAAGGCAGTGGGTTATGTCCTGCCGGTGGAAAAGGGCCTTACCCGCTGGCTGAGCGAGCATTGGACCACCCGCAGCGGCCATCTGTTCCTGATGCCGGGCGACTCGTCCATCGGTTTCCGCCTGCCGCTGAATTCGCTTCCCCATGTGCCGCCGCAGGCGCGCAGTTTTGTGCCGCCGCCCGATCCTTTTGCGCCGCTGCCGCCGCTGGACGAACCCGAGAAGGCGGGCCAGAGCACCACCAACGGCAAAGGCAACGGCCATGCCTTGCAGGGGCCGTTCCGGCCCCTCAACGCACAATCCGTTGCGCTGGCCGAGAATGCGGTGGTGCGCACCGCCATGACGGTGGAGCCGCGCGACGGACGCCTGTGCGTGTTCATGCCGCCCCTGCCGGCGGTGGGCGATTACTTCACCTTGCTGACGGCGATCGAGGATGCTGCGGAAGCGCTGAACGTCGCGGTGCATATCGAAGGCTATCCGCCGCCTTATGACAGCCGCGTCAACGTCATCAAGGTCACGCCCGATCCCGGCGTTATCGAGGTCAATATCCATCCCGCCAAGAACTGGCGCGAGCAGGTGGACATCACCAAGGCGCTGTATGAGGAAGCCACTGCGTCACGCCTGACGGCGGAGAAATTCCAGCTCGACGGCCGCCATACCGGCACCGGCGGCGGCAATCACATCGTGGTGGGCGCACAGACCCCGCCCGACAGTCCCTTCCTGCGCCGCCCCGACATGCTGAAAAGCCTCATCGCTTACTGGCAGAACCATCCCAGCCTGTCCTATCTGTTCTCGGGCATGTTCATCGGGCCCACCAGCCAGGCGCCGCGGATCGACGAAGCCCGCAATGATTCGCTCTATGAGCTGGAAATCGCCTTCAACGAAATCCCGTCCCGCGCCGCCGCCAATATTCCGCCCTGGCTGGTGGACCGGGTGTTCCGCAACCTCTTGGCTGACTCCACCGGCAATACCCACCGCAGCGAAATCTGCATCGACAAGCTCTATTCGCCCGACGGCCCCACGGGCCGATTGGGCCTGGTGGAATTCCGCGGCTTTGAAATGCCGCCGCATGCGGAGATGAGTCTCGCCCAATCGCTGCTGATGCGCGCCCTGATCGCGCGCTTCTGGCGCGAGCCTTATCGCAGCAATCTGGCGCGCTGGGGCACCGGGCTGCATGACCGTTTCATGCTGCCGCATTTCGCCTGGTCCGATCTCGCCGACGTCATCGCCGACATGAACGAGCATGGTTTTGCCTTCGATCTGGAATGGTACCGGCCGCACTGGGAATTCCGCTTCCCCATGATCGGCACGGTTCAATATGACGGCGTCGAGCTGGAACTGCGCACGGCGCTGGAGCCCTGGAACGTGCTGGCCGAGGAAGGCACGCCCGGCGGCACCGCGCGCTATGTGGATTCCTCGGTCGAGCGGTTGGAAGTGAAGGTCAAGGGCCTGACCCCCGGGCGTCACCGCGTGCTGGTCAATGGCCGGCCCGCGCCGCTGCGCCCGACGGCGCAGAGCGAAGCGGTGGCGGGTGTGCGCTTCAAGGCCTGGCAGCCGCCGCATGGCCTGCATCCCACCATCCCGGCGCATGCGCCGCTGATCATCGAGATCTGGGATGGCTGGCGTCACCGCTCCATGGGCGGCTGCACCTATCGCGTCGCCCATGCCGGGGGCCGCAACTCTGAAATCTTCCCCGTCAACGCCAATGAGGCAGAGGGCCGCAGGCTGGCTCGTTTCGAGCCCTTCGGCTTCACCGGCGGGGTCTTCCAGGCCGCCAATGAGGAATCCAATCCGGATTTCCCCTATACTCTCGACCTCAGACGGTGAGAATAGGCCCCAGGACTGCGTTGCGGGAGCAAGAGTCGTAAGTGTCGGAAGTTGCAGAACGCATAAATCCGGCTTCGTCCCGCTTTGACGAATTGCGCGACGACGATGGCCAAGTCAGGCCGCACTGGCGCGCCTTTGCCCGCACCCTCACCCAATTGTCGCCCGAGGAATATGCCCGCCGCCAGGCCAGCGCCCGCGCCACGGTGCAGGACAATGGCGTCACCTATAATGTCTATGACGATCGCGCCGGCCAGGCGCGGCCATGGCAGCTTGATATCGTGCCATTCATTTTGTCTTCCGCCGACTGGAAGACGATCGAAGCGGCGGTGATCCAGCGCGCCATGCTGGCTGACATGATCCTGCGGGATGTTTATGGCCCGCAAAAGCTGATGGCCAGCGCCGTGCTGCCGCCGCATCTGGTGACCGGCCATCCGCAATTCTTGCGGCCCTTGTGCGGCTCAGAGCCGGCGGGCGGCACGCATGTGCATCTGTCTTCCGCCGATCTGGCGCGCGGGCCTGACGGTGCGTGGAAAGTCATGGCCAGCCGCGCCGACGCGCCGGGCGGTCTTGGCTATGCGCTGGAAAACCGCCTGGTGGTGTCCCAGACCTTTCCCGAAAGCTTCGGCGACATGCGGGTGGCGCGGCTGGCCGCCTTCTTTAATGCCTACAAGGAAAGCATTCTGAGCCTGGGCGCCTCGCGCCGCGACCGCGCAGTTCTGCTGACACCGGGCCCCTACAACGAAGCCTATTTCGAGCATGTCTATCTGGCGCATTATCTGGGCCTGACCCTGGTGCAGGGCGATGATCTGGCCGTGCGCGACGGCGAAGTGTTCCTGAAGACCCTGACCGGGCTGGAGCGGGTCGCCGCCATCTTCCGCCGCGTCGACTCCGATTTCTGCGATCCGCTGGAATTGCGCGGCGACAGCGCCCTGGGCGTGCCAGGCCTGGTGGAGGCGGTGCGCTGCGGCGGCGTGGTGCTGGCCAATGCGCTGGGCGGCGGCGTGATCGAGTCACCTGCGATGGACGCCTATCTGCCCGCGATCTCACATGCGCTGCTGGGCGAAGAACTGAAGATTCCCGACATCGCCACCATCTGGTGCGGCACCGACTGGGGCCGCAAGGAAGCTATTGCGCGCATGGACCAGTGCATCCTGCGCGACGCCTTCGATGCGCGGCCCTTGTTTTCGCGCAAGTCCAGCGCACGGCTGGGCGCAGACCTGAGCGGCGAGGATCGCGAACGCGTCATCGCCCGGTTGAAGCAGCGCGGCGAAACCATGGTGCTGCAGGAAATTTCGCCGCTCGGCGTGGCGCCGGTGTTTGAGCGAGGCAAGTTCGGCGCCAAGCCGGTCAGTTTGCGTGTGTTCGCCGCCTGGACCCCGACCGGATGGATGGTGATGCCGGGCGGGCTGACCCGCGTCGCCGCCGACGACACGGTGCGGGCGGCGCTTTCCATGCAGTCCGGCGCCTCCAGCAAGGATGCCTGGGTGATCTCGCCCACCCCGGTGGACAGTTTCAGCCTATTGGCCAATGGCGGGCGGGCGCTGGAAATCAAGCGCCACGGCGAATCCGCGCCCAGCCGCGCCATGGACGATCTGTTCTGGCTGGGCCGCTATGCCGAGCGCACCGAAAGCCTTGTGCGCATCCTGCGCGCAGTGACGGCGCGCATCAGCGACGAGCCGGCAGCGGCCCTCGATGTAGCGCGCAAGCTTTTGATCCCCTTCAGCCAGGCCAGCGATTCCCCCATCGAGGAAATCGCCGGCGACGAAGAGCTGGTGGAAGAACTGCAGCTGCTGATCTACAGCCCGCGCCACTCCAGAGGCCTGCAACGCTTGCTGGGGCGGGTGGAACGGACCGCCTGGTCGGTGCGCGACCGCCTGTCCCTGGACACCTGGCGCACCATTCACGCCCTGACCAACAGCGAATTGCCGGCGGCGGATGCGCCCTTTGAGCCCGCCGGCGCCCGCTTCTATCTGGACGCGCTGGTGCGCCGCGCCGCCGCTCTGTCGGGCCTGTCGGCGGAAAACATGACCCGCGGTCCCAACTGGCTGTTCATGGATCTGGGACGGCGGCTGGAACGCGGCCAGCATCTGGCCTGGCTGGTGCGCCAGACCGTATCCCTGGCGGATGCGCGCGAGACCGAGCATATGCGCATCGTGCTGGAGATCGCCGACAGCGCCATGACCTATCGTTCGCGCTATCTCAATGTCTTCCAGCTTGTGCCCTTCGTCGATCTGCTGCTGCTGGATGAAAACAATCCGCGCTCCTGCGCCTTCCAGCTGGCGGCGATCGAAACCCATCAGCGCGAACTGCCGCGCATCACGCTGGCCCAACGCAGCGACGTGCCGCGCACTATCGCCCAGGAGATGCGCGGCGCCGCCGCCAACGCCAATCCGGCGCGGCTGGCTTTTTGCGAAGCGGGCGCGCGCCCTGGCCTGATCGAGCTGACCGACAACATCACCTTCAGCGCCGGCGAATTGTCCGACGCCATCGCCGACGCCTATTTCCAGCACGCCACCCGCAGCCGCACCGGCTCCAGCCCCTATGTGGAGGCGTGATGGAATATTTTGTCCGCCACCGCACCACCTACCGCTATCTGCAGGATGTTTCCCATTCCTGGCACCTGGCGCATCTGCGCCCGCGCGTCACGCCGCTGCAGGCGGTGCATGACAGCAGCGTCACCTTGAGCCTGGAGCCGGCCAGCCGGGTGGCGCGCGAGGATTATTTCCGCAATCCCACCGAACTCTTTTCCATCGACCGGCCTCACACCCATCTGGAAGTGCTGGCGGAAAGCCGGGTCACGGTGAAGCCCGCGCCGGCGCGGGCTTCGCGCGACAGCCTGCCGTGGGAAGAAGCCCGCGCGCGGCTGGAAAATCCGCAAGACGAAGAAGAACGCGACGCCGTCCAATATTTGTTCGATTCCCCCATGACCAAATTCGAAAGCGATATCGGCGCCTATGCCGCGGTGAGCTTTCCGCCGCACCGGCCCATCCTGGCCGGCGCGATCGAGCTTATGAACCGCATTCACAAGGATTTCCGCTATGACACCACCGTCACCGATGTGTCGACGCCGGTGGACCGGGTATTCGAAATTCGCGCCGGCGTCTGCCAGGACCTCGCCCATGTCGGCATCGCTGCGATGCGCGCCATCGGCCTGCCGGCGCGCTATATCTCCGGTTACTTGCTGACCCAGCCGCCGCCGGGCAAGCCGCGCCTGCTCGGAGCCGATGCCAGCCATGCCTGGTTTTCGGTCTGGGCGCCGCCGTTCGGCTGGGTGGACCTGGATCCCACCAACAACATCCTGGTGGGCGAAAGCCATGTCACCTCATCCTGGGGCCGCGATTATGGCGATGTCGCGCCGGTGGCGGGCATCATCCTGGGCGGCCATGACCATGTGGTGGAAGTCGGTGTGGATGTGATCCCGGTGGACCCGGACAGTCCCGAATTGCCG
>JACCXK010000084.1 GCA_013697055.1 Alphaproteobacteria bacterium | reverse complement strand
AGCGCGACACGCCCGACGAGCGCAAGTCCCAAGCATTGCGCTGTGCGCGGCAGCTTATCTATCACGCCTGCCGCGCCGCCGGCGTGGGCGCTGCCGAAACTGACATCGACGATAGCCGGGTCGAGGAAGTTCTAGACGCCGTCACGCCGACGGCGCTCGAAGGAATCGCGCAAGAGCTCGGTCTGTCTGCGCCCACTTCCAAACCGCGTCGCCAGCGGGTGCCAAACGCGGACGCCTAGACCGCAAAATCCAGCTGGGCCGCTTCTGTACGCTCAAAGTTGGAAATGGACACCCCGACCAAGCGAATGCCCTTTTGGGTGGGTAGAACGCTTCGGATACCCGGCGGGCACATCGCGCCTTTTGCATGTTGGTACGACTGTTGGTATATCCCTTAGTGGTTCCAACAACCTTTTGTTTCTAAACATAAATTCGCAAGATATGGTTGCTGGCGGGCCCACCACTTTTAGCGGCGCGCGCCGCGCCGCTAAAATTGGCGTGCCCGCCAGGTTTGTTAAGGTGCGCTTCGCGCACGGGGGGGGGCCCACCAGCGTTTTGTTCTATCCAGGCTACCACGGGGTTGCTCACCTGTATCTTGGTTTTGCCGTAGGTCCCGCCAAGAGCGGTCATGACCGCCTGTCCGAAATCACCCGATTTCGATCACCGCCGCGTCCTTGGCTGGCAGGGTGAATGACAGCGTGCTGCCTTGCGTTGAAATCGCAAGGCCTGCCCACACATCTTTTACCGCGGCGACGCGGCGGTCCAAGGTCACGGTGACCGTTTGCGGCTGGTTGCTGGCATTGGTCGCCCACAGATAGCTGCGCAGCCCTTCGTGCAGGCGCGCCTGCACCATCGGATTGTTGACCTTCACGCGCTGCGGGATCCCGGCAAGGTCCAGGAAGCCTGAAAACAGTTCTTTCGCCGCCGCATCGTGATGCCTGTAATAGCCGGCGCCGGGAAAGGTGCCGATCAAAAGCGTCTTGCCCTTGCCGATCCTGCTTTCCACCGCCGCAATGCCGCCATCGGTATAATGGCCCGCCGCCGTGCCGGTGGTCGGCGTGTAGTCTTGCCGGAAATAGCGGCCATGAATCTTGCGGCCGCGTACCTCCAGCTCCATGTCTTCTGACAGGTCGGGATTGAATTCCACCGCCGCCTGGCGGCAGCCGAACAGCTGGTCGAAGCCGTAATTGGGCTGGGTCTCGCCGACATGACCGCCATCGCCGAAATAGGCCGGAAAGCCCTCACACACCAGCATGCCGCCGCCGCGCACGAAGCGCTGCAGCCGCGCCGCATTCTCGCTGCGCAGCATCACCGGATAGGCGACGTAGAGCAACCTGTATTCCTCGATATTTTCGGGGGCCACGAAATCGGGCTGAATGTTGTTGGCCCAGAAGGCCTGATAGGCGCCTCTCATCGATTGGTAATAATAGTCGCTCGATTTCTGCTGGATCACGTTGAAGAATTCCGACTCTTCCGCGAACAGCAGTCCGACTTCGCCGCGCACCGGGCGGGCGCGCCACACTTCGGGATGGGCGTTGCCCCAACGCATCAGCTTGCCCGCCATTTCGGCTTGCGGCGTCTTGCTGCCATCCATGGCGAACAGGCCGAACGCATCCCAGAGCGGGCCATCCAGCAGCCCGCGCCAGCGGGTATAGAAGATGCCGGTGGCGCCGCCGGCGCACGACACCATGTGCGTCAGCCGCACATCTTCGGCGCGGGTAACGCGGCCATTCTCGCGCGGGCGGCCCGGCAGCTGGGGCTGCAGCCATAAAGGGCCGCCGGTGGCTTCGGCATGCCAGATCGGCTTGCCGCGCGCGCCGGCCCGTGTGAGATCGATGGCGCAATACTGTTTCCACGCATCAGAGCCCTGGCGGGACGCGATCCAGGTGACGCCATAGACATCAACCCGGCTGGCGGCGCGCCATTCATCGACCGTGCTGAGCCCATGAGTCGTCAAGGTTGAGGCGGTGCCATGACAGACGACCAGATGCTGCGGATCCAGCGCCTTGATCAGCGCGATGCGCCAATCGAACAGATCGTAGGCGTTTTCGACCCGGAACTGCAGGAAATCCAGGCTTTCGCCGTAACCGTCGTAGTTATGCGGAGGCGTAACATCATCCCAGCTGGCATAGCTGTAGCGGTGCCAGGCCTTGTTCAACGCTTCCAGCGTGCCGTATCGTTTCTTCAGCCAGTCGCGCAGACGCGCCTGGCTGCCGCTGCAATAGCAATACATGCGCGGCGGTACGCCGCCATGACCGGCCGTCTCGTTCCAAAGGTCATAGCCCAGCAAGGCCGGATGGTTGCGATAGCGCTTGACAAGTTCAGTGATGAATTTTCCCAGCGCCTCGCGTGCTTCCGGGTTGTCCAGGCACAAGCCCGGAAAGCCGGCGGTGGCGCTGCTGCCGGAATGCCCGCTATCTTCCTGGTGGCCTTCGGCGTCCTTGTACCGGGCATCGGGCAGCTTGCGGTAGATCCATTCGGGCGCATTTCCGTCATGGATGGCGATGATGGTCTTAATGCCGTTCTGCGCCGCCAGATCCATCTGGCGGTCATAATCGGCCCAGTCATACTGGCCCGGTGCGATCTCGATGACCGACCACATGAACCAGTGGCGGAAAGCATTCATGCCGATGTCGGCGGCGGCCTTGTAATCGCGCGCCCATTCGGCCGGCGGCGGGTTGGACTTGCGGAAATAGACCGCGCCACCGGTGAAGACCGGAAGCCTGGCGCGTTCGGCCGCCCCCGCGCGCGTCGCGGCCAGGACCGGCACCAGGGCCGTGGAGCCGACCAGGAAACGGCGTGTCATATCGATCATCGTCTCTCCTCAAGCGCTCACTTAGTCGCAGTGTCTTCGATTGTTGCCGATCTTACTTGGCAGCACCATGCACAGGGCCGAGCCGCTTCTTGCCGACTGCGATGTCATCGATCCAGACCGTAAAGCCTTCTCCGGTGGCCGGTTGATAATTTGTGAAACCGATGGACAATGTCTGAAATACAGCAGGAATCTCGATGCCTTCGTAGTTGCCCGCGCCCTTGTGCTGGCCGATGTCCACGACCTCCTTGCCGTTGACGAAGAACGCGTATGTCTGTGTGGCAGCATCCGCGTGCCATTCAAGCAAGGTCCACTCGTCGTTGAATTTCTGAATGGTCGCGGACTTCGGGCCGAATTCCTTCCGCCCGCTCGGCGGCTGCACGTTGTAGAAATAATTGAAGTCACCATTGGGATAAAATAGCAGGGTGGCCAGACGCACATCGATCAGGTCGTTCGCAAGCGGGCTGGTGCCTTTGCCATCGACCAGGGTGGCATGAATAAGCCTGCCGGTCGGCATTGGCGTCGGCGTCTTGACCTTGTAGTAAAGCCGGCCCCAATGCTCACCGCCGAGCGCCGCGACCTTGTCGGGCGCAAGGTTGATGAAGCGTCCGCCTTTCACAGCCGGCTCAACCTTCAAGGCATGTTTGCCGCTGTGGGCCACGCCTTCCTCGACCCCGATCTCACCGGTTTTTGTGAAGCCGGCTGGAATTGCGCCGACGGGCGTTGATTCAAAATCATCCGATACAATAATTCCTGACGAAGAGCGGCCGGCAAGCATCTGGTTATTTCCGGCACAGCCATACAAAAGAATGCCAAGCGCCACCGATGCGGTTTTGAGCGAAATCTTCATGGCACGCCCCCAGTCCCAGTTGGACGATGACCCTACCGGCTCAACTTGGCAGGGTCCACATCCCCTATCGCCGTTATCAACTTCCTTTAAAACAGGCTTTTCTTTTCCCGCACGACGTCGCCCAGAAACTCAATCACCGCGCGGACGTTGGGCAAGTCATGGGCTTCCGGATGCACGGACAGCCAATATGTCCGCATCTCTTCCACGTCGTTCGGCAGAATCCGGACCAGGTTGGGATCCTGTGACGCATGATAGACCGGAATGATGCCAATACCCATGCCGGAAGCCATGGCGGCATACTGCGCCAGAATATTGGTCGAACGGAATCCCTGGCGCGCAATGGCGATGATGCGCTGCATATAGCGCTGTTCATCCATGTCAATCAGGTCATCGACATACCAAATGACGTCGCGATTCTTCAGCTCATCAACCGTTTCGACCGGGCCGCATTCGCGCAGATAGTCATGCGAGGCGAACAGGCCCAGCCGGTAATCGGTCAACTTTTGTACAATGACGCGGCTTTGCGAAGGGTAATGCAGGGACACCGTGATGTCTGCGTCCCGCTTCAGCAGGCTGATGGTCCGGGCCTCCGAAATCAGGTCAAGTTTTAATTCGGGATGGCGGCGCTTCAGCAGGTTGATCCGCGGACAGACCAGCCAGGCGCCAAAGGCTTCGCGCGTCGCAAGGCGAATCTTGCCCGAGACTGTTCCGTCGGCTTTATACACATGTTGCTCAGCCGCCAGGGCCTCCTGTTCGATTCGCTCAGCATGCAGCAGGAACTGTTGGCCCGCCGAGGTCAGGACGGCCCCACTGGGCGTCCTTGTTACGAGCTTGGTCTTAAGGGCGGCTTCGAGCCCCGCAAGGCGACGTGCCACCGTGGTGTGGTTGATGCTCAGGCTACTGGCAGCGGCGGTAAGGCCTTTCTGTCGCGCCACGGCCAGGAAAATGCGGATATCGTCCCAATTGTTCATGCCATTACGCCCCCCGGCCACAAGTCCTGATCGGACCGTTGCGACAGACAAGGCGACGCGGCCTTGTCCGGATTGCCCTATTAGCATTTTTGCACAACCCTTTCGCATATTTCTGCCTTCACCTCGCCGTCTGAAACGGCCTACCGTTTTTACATCCAGCGCTCACAAGAGGCGCGGAGAGGAGCGCCGGGCACGGGACTGCCGCTGAGGGGGGCAGCGTCTTCGCAAGCGCAAAAATCTGAAAGTTATCTCCCGCTACTGTCGTGGCGGGTGACGGATTTGTTTTGCCGAACGAGCCATTTCGGCCGTTCAAAGGGGGGACTGAATGAGAACGTCGAAAATCGCAGCATTTCTGCTCAGCACAAGCAGTTTGGTGATTGTATTGCCTGCCATGGCGCAAGATGCCGGTGTCGAAAACGTAACAGTGACCGGCAGCCGCGTTTCCCGTCAGGGTTTCGAGGCGCCCACCCCAACCACCGCTATCGGCGCCGTTGAGCTGGAGCAGAAGGCCGCGCTTACCGTCACCGACATTATCGCCGAGATTCCCTCCCTGGCGCCGAACCAGAACAACAACAATTCGCAAAATATCGGCCTCAGCACCTTCAACCTGCGCAACATCGGTGCCACCCGGACCCTGGTGCTGCTCGATGGCATGCGGGTGCAGGACACCAGCCCCACCGGCGGCTTCAACGTCAACGTGATCCCGGCCCAGCTGATCAGCCATATCGACATCGTCACAGGCGGTGCTTCCGCCGCGTACGGTTCGGACGCCATCACCGGTGTCGTCAACGTATCGCTGACGCCCCAACAGTCCGGCGGCAAGCTCGACCTGCAAGCCACCGGTTCAAACTATGGCGACGACCACGCGCTGTCGGGCAGCTTCACTTACGGCCATGGCTTCGCCGGGAACAAGGGCCAAGTCGTCTTCGCGGCTGCCTACTACAACCAGCCCCACATCATCTATGAAGCGAGGCGTCCCTGGGGGCGGCAGGGCTACACCCAGTTCACCAACACCAAGGCAGCGATCGCGGCGGGCGCCCCAACCTACACGATCGCGCCGGGCGGTACGCTGTCGTTGGTAACGAACGGCGGTGTCATGGTCGTTCCCCAGAAAAATGGCTCAGCCACCCAATATTACCAATTCCTGGCGGGCGGCGTTTTGGCGCCCTTCAATCAGGGCGCGCTCTGCGGCGCCACCAACTATTGCCAGAATGGCGACGGCGTCATGACGTCCACCCAGCCCGCCCAGGCCCCGGGCGGCGTGCTGCTGCCGAAAGCCGAGCGGTACAATTTTTATACGCATGTCTCCTACGACTTGACCCCATCGATCCAACTCTTCGGTTCGGTGCTGTACTCCTCCGATACCGAAACCGGCACCAATGTTCCGAACTACAATAACGGCGACTTGAAGATCAACACGGACAATTATTACCTGGTCAACTCTCCGAACTGGAACCCTGCCTCTGCGACCGCCTTGAACATCAGAAACATTCTGATAGCAGGCAATGGCGGCACGCTTCCCGCCAGCTTCAACCTGGGGCGCGAGAATTTCGAAGATAATTCAACCGTCAACGCCGCCCTCACCACTTATATGCGCTACAATGCCGGCGCTCAGGGCACGCTGTCCTGGCTCGATGGTTGGAGCTGGGATGCGCATGTGACCTATACGCAATCGCTGTACTACAACCAGTCCGCCAACAACCGCATCCAGGCGAACTTTTTCAACGCGGTCGATGCGGTGGCGAACCCCGCGATAGGCAGCGTGGCCGGCGTGCCTGTCGGGCAGCCGGTTTGCCGTTCCACCATCACCAGTCCGACGAACGGTTGCGTGCCGATCAATGTGTTCGGTCCCGGCACGATCAGCCAGTCCGGGTTGAACTATTACAGGGGCACGTCCTATGTCCGGGACGGCGACAACCAGTTCAATTTCGGCGGCAACCTGCGCGGTGACCTGTTCAGCACCTGGGCGGGCCCGATTTCGGCAGCCATTGGCGGCGAGTATCGCCGGGATTCCATCAATCAAAGCTCAGACCCGGTCTCGCAGGTTCTTGGCTGGCGCCAGGCCAGCGCGCAGGGTTTCTATGGCGCGAATGAAGTGCGTGAAGGCTATGTAGAGTTTGTGGTTCCGCTGACAATCCCGAACTTCCCCCTCATGCAGAAGCTGGAAGTCGATACCGCAGGCCGTATCGCCGATTACGACAGCAGCGGCGCGGCCTTCGTGTACAAGCTTGGTTTGAACTGGACGTTGATCGACGATATCCGGGTCCGCTCGACCTATTCGCGCGATTTCCGGGCGCCGAGCGTCAACGATCTTTACAGCACGCCGCTGATCTCCAACGGTACGGTGATCCGCGACAACGTCCAGACCATCAACGGCACCACCAATCCGAATTTTCAAGGCAGCCCTACCATTCAGACCCTGTCGGGCGGCAATCCCAAGCTAAAACCGGAAACCGCCAAGACTATAACCGCGGGCGTAGTGCTATCGCCGCGCTTTTTCCCCGGATTCACCACCTCGATCGACTATTACAATATAGAAATGGGCAACGCGCTCACCACATTCACACCCCAGAATGTGGTGGACAATTGCGCCGCGGGCAGCGCGGTTTTCTGCGCCGGCATCACCCGCAACGCCGCGAATGTCATCACGGTGGTGCAGTCCTCGCAATTCAACGCCCAGACGCTGAAGGTCAGCGGCGTTGATTTCGAGGCCAGCTATGGCTTCTCGCTGGAAGATGTCTGGGATGAACTGGAGGGCACGCTGGCAATTGGCGGCCTGGCCTCCTATGCCGAACACATCACCACCACCGCCAACAATGTCACCCAGGAAAATGCGGGCTTCCTGACCGGCACGAATTCCTTGCCGAACTGGCGCACCGTGACATCGTTCGTCTACAACAACGGACCGCTCACCGTGCGCCTGTTGTGGGCTTACACTGGTGCAGGCCGCTATTCGCCCCTCCTCAAAACGGCGGCGGACATCAATCCTTTCCACTTCGACGGCAGGTCGGTGTTCGATCTTTCCACCCAGTACCAGATAACCGACAAGATTCAGGTCTATGGCAAGATCAACAACCTGTTGAACACCGATCCGCCGCTGATCGCCAACAACGCGACCTTGAAGGCACTGGCGGACAGTTCGTCCCTCTATCCGGAATACGATCTGGGCCGTGTGTTCGGTATCGGGGTGCGTTACACTTTCTGATCAACAAATACTCCGGGGAGCAGGAAGGCCAGCTGCGGCACACTATAAAATCTTCGCGGCTGGCCGTTTTCCAGAGACAGACTGGCAAAGATCGCAGGGAACACATGAAAACGACCAGACGCGAGTTTGTGGTCTTGGGCGCCGCCGCTGCTGCATCCGTGGCCGGCCAGGCGCAAGGCGCAAATGTCACGGATCCATGGTATCGCCGGGTCCGGCGCTGGGGCCAGGTCAATATCACCGAAGATGACGGCAACATGGATATCGGCTTCTGGCGCCGGTACATGAAGGACACCTACACCCAGGGCACGATCATCAATTCCGGCGGAGTGGTGAACTATTACGATTCCAGGATTCCGGGCGCGCACAAGGGCCTGACCCTGGGCAATCGCGACCTCTTAGGCGAACTGGTCAAAGCCTGCGCTGAGGACGGCATTGTCTATGTCGCGCGCATGACCAATACGCCGACCGACGAAATCATCAAAATGCATCCGGAATGGATGTGCCAGGACGCGGCCGGCAAGCGCACCAATCGCGCCTGCATGAATGGCGGCTATCTCTATGAGTGGGTGCCGGCGCAGATGAAGGAGATCGCTGTCCGCTACAAGCCGGCTGGCTTTGCCGTGAATGGCGGCGGCGGTCTCAATTACCAGCTCTGCTATTGCCAGGTCTGCACCAAGCTGTTCAAGGACAAGACTGGCCATGATCTGCCCGGGGCGGTGAACTGGAAGGATCCGGTCTATCGCGACTGGGTGAAATGGAACGCCGACCAGGTCATCGCCCTGTGGGATTTCCAGAACAAGGTGACCCGCACCGCCGGCGGTCCCGACTGCTATTGGATCGGCATGACGCGTGGCGTGGTCACCGAGCGCAACATGCTGCGGATCCTGGAACGCTCGCCGGTGTCTTTCCAGGATCATCAGAACCGGTCCGACGCCAGCGGGTTCCAGCAATTCACCGAGGACGGCAAGCTTACCCATGGCATCATGGGCTGGGACAAGATCGTGACCGCCTCGCAAGCGCTGTACGGCCCCCGCATGACCACCAAGGCGGCGCCGGAAAGCCAGATGTGGATGTATGAGGGTATTGCGGGCTCGATCTCGCCCTGGTGGCACACCATCAGCGCCCATCATCACGACAAGCGCCGGTATGAGACCGCGCTGCCTGTCTTCAAATGGCACCTAGAGAATGAGCAATATCTCTATGACCGGACGCCGGTCGCAACCATCGGCATCGTCTATTCGGAAGACAACAATGTCTTTTATGGCCGCGATGACGTCTCCGGCAATGTCGAGGCGCCCTGGCGCGGCTGGATCAACAGTTTCACTCGCTATCGCGTCCCCTATATCGTCATCAATGCGGAGCACATTGAGCGGTATGCGCACAAGGTCAGCACCCTGGTGTTGCCGAACCTCGCTGCCATGACAGACGCACAGGTGGCGGCGGTGAAGCGCTTCGTGGCCAATGGCGGCAATCTGGTCGCGACCGGCGATACCAGCCTGCATGACCCGCTCGGCGACGCGCGACCGGATTATGCCCTTGCCGACCTGTTCGGCGCCCATTGGGTTTCCGGCTCGCGGCCCAACACCGGCTATCGGGCTCCCATCAGTGGCCGCTCGAACCCGTTCGACATCGATCCCGGTCCGGGCTTCGCCACCGCGGGCGAGGGCGAGCGGCCGCTCGGCATCAACACCTATGTGCGCCTGACGCCCGAGCTGCGCGCCCATGTGGCGTATAGTCCTCATCCCAAAGGCGACGAGCCACCGGTGGCGCCGGGAGCGGCGCGCCACCCGATATTTCATGGTTTCGACAAGACCGATGCGATTTATTTCGGCGGCGTCGTTCCCAAGCTCACCACCGATGCGGGCACCGAGGTTCTGTTGACCTTCATTCCGGTCGCGCCCGTATTGCAGGCTGAAAATGCCTGGTGGCGGACGCCCAAGACCGACATCCAGGCCATGATGGTGCGGACTTTGCCCAACGGTGCGCGCGTGGTTTTCATGCCGGCTGACTTCGACCGGCAGTATGCCAGCGGCAACAATCCCGACCATGGCATCCTGCTTTCCAATGCGGTGCGTTGGGCGGCCAAGGAGGACTTGCCGCTGGCCATCGAAGGGCCCGGCTACATGGACTGCAATCTCTACCAGCAGACTGGCCAATATTCTGGCCGCATAGTGCTGCATGTCGCCAACCTGACCTACGCGACCTTCCGCGCGCCGATGGACGAATTCGTTCCGGTCGGTCCATTTAAGGTGCGGGTCAAGCTGGGCAAGGGTGTGACGGGCCAGACCGTGAAGCTGCTGGTCGCTGGCCAGCCCGCGCAGTCCCATGTGTCGAACGGGTGGGTGGAATTCGTTGTTCCTTCGGTAACAGGCCATGAAGTCGTGGCCATCACCTGACGTGAAAAAGGCGAAGTGGCAGCGCTGGAAGTATGAACACGATCGGCGCCGTGAAGCTCACCCCTGGGCGGGCGGCGAAGATGAGCCTCCACTCCGCGAACCGGGGTGGAGGCTTTATTTCTATGGAGAACGGAATGGCTGACAATATTTCAGGCGGGTTGGACAGGCGAATACTGTTGCAAGCAGGCGGTGCCGCGGTTGGCACACTGGCTCTTTCCCAAAATGCGCTGTCTGCCGCCGCGCCGGCGCCCGGCCGTGGATGGGAATGGGAGCCGATGCGCTGGGTGCAAATCTGCGCGACCGACGATGATCCCCAGCGATATGACAAGGCCTTTTGGGTCGATTTCCTGAAGCGTACCAGCACGCAGGGTGTCTGTCTCAGTGCCGGGGGCGTCACCGCCTTCTATCCCACCAAGGTGCCGTTTCATTATCGCAGCCCCTATCTGGGCAAGACCGACATGTTCGGCGATTTGACACAAACCTGCAAGAAAATGGGCATCCGCGTGCTCGGCCGCGTCGATCCTCACGCCATGCATGAGGACGCACTAACCGCGCATCCCGAGTGGGTGGCGCGCAATGCAGATGGCAGTCCCAAGCGCCATCCTACTGCGTCGGATCTGCATCTGACATGTCCGAACGGACCGGTGACATTCGAATGGATGCCGAAGGTGCTCAAGGAAATCGTCAGCAGTTATCCGGTAGACGGCATCTTCGGCAACCGCTGGGCCGGCAGCGCCGGCATCTGCTATTGCAATACCTGCAAGACTGAGTTCAAAGCGGCCTCGGGCTTTGATGTTCCGCCATCGCTGGCCAATCCGCAATCGCCCGAGGTGAAGGCATACAATGTGTGGGTTGACGAAAAGCGTTACGCCCAGCTCAAACTGTGGGGCGATACCGTATCCGCCGCCAATCCGCAGGCTTTCTTCACGCCCGGTACATGGGGACGCCTCGACCCGGTGCGGCTGCGCTCCACCATTCGCGCGGTGTTCTCCGACCGCCAGGGCCGCGGCGGCCAGGATCCGGCGTGGCTGAATGGCCGAAGCGCCAAGGAAGCCTATTGCGCGATGCAGGACCGTCCGGTGAGCGGTATCTTCGCGGTGGGTGAGACCTCCACGCCGTATCGCTGGATGGATTCATGCCAATCGAGCGCCGAACTGACCAGCTATGTCCATGATGGGCTGGCGCATGGCTTTCGGCCCTGGCTCACCAAATTCAAGGCCGAGGTGTTCGACAGGCGCTGGGTGCCGGTGATCGAAAAGATCTACGCCTGGCATGCCCGGCACGAAACCTATTTTCGTCACACGGAAAACCTGGCGCGGGTGGCAATGGTACAATCCGAACAAACAGCGACCTACTATGCTCCGCCAGCGCCGCAAAGCGCGGGAAACCGCGAGGTGGTCCCTGACGCAGCGCAGGCCCGTATCGGCAATGCGGACTATATGCGTGGCTTTTATCAGGCGCTGGTGGAGGCGCGGGTACCATTCAATATGGCTGATGAGCGCCAACTCGATCCGGATTATATCGCCCGCTACAAGGTGCTGGTGCTGCCCAATGCTGCGGCGCTTTCCGATGCGCAATGCACCCAGTTGCGAAGCTATGTCGAGAAAGGCGGCGCCATCGTGGCGACGCATGAAACATCGCTTTGCGACGAATGGGGAAAGCCGCGCGCCAATTTTGCGCTGGCTGATCTGTTCGGCTGCGACTATGCCGGCAGGACTGACCAACGGGTCCAGAATGTCTATATGACCGTGCGCGGACCGCATCCTTTGACGCAAGGCTTTGACGATACGCCCCGCATCATGGGCGGTACAAAACTGGTGCATGTCAGGCCACGCGATCAGGCGATGGCGCCCCTGACCTTGGTGCCCAGCTATCCCGATTTGCCGATGGAACGCGTGTTCGCCACGCAATGGCAGACCGAGACACCCTTGGTTTTTGCGCGCAATTTCGGCAAGGGCCGGGTCGTGTATTTTCCCTTCGACCTGGATCGCTGCTTCTGGGAAGTCTCCAACCAGGATCACCTGGCGCTGCTGCGCAATGCGGTGGCCTGGGCCGCCAACGGCACGCAGCCCTTGACCGTAAGCGGGCCAGGCATGGTGGATGTCAGCTATTGGCGACAGAAGGACTCGGTCACTGCCCATCTGGTCAACCTGACCAATCCGATGGCCATGAAAGGCTATATGCGCGAGCTGTTTGCCATGGGGCCTTACACGGTAAGCTTGGAGTTGCCGCAGGGGCGCAATGCCAGGGCGGTGAGACTGCTGGAGTCTGGGACGGACGCTATCATCCACATTGAAGACGGGCGGCTTATCGTTAAAGTGCCAAACGTGATCGCACACGAGGTCGTTGCCGTTGACCTGTCGTGATGCTGATGTCAGCCGGCAATAGGTTTGAGGCGGTCGCCAATGAGTGGTTCACCCTGAACGAGGGCAGGTGGGTTAAAACCTACGCCTCTCACCTTAGAGGGCGCCTGGACGGTGATTTGCTTCCGCGGGCGTGATTTCCGAAAACACGCTACTTTTTGCTCAGTCGCGCGCCACTGTAAAAGGGACTTCGTCACGCAGGGTCTGAGAGGAGATTGCTTGCACGACAGCCAGCGTATTTTTCACCCTGTGCGCGAGCTGCTGCGATAACAGCGTTTGCCGCTCCTCCGCACGTCTACGCTCGGTTTGGTCACGTAGAATCTTGACAAAACCTTGCACGATGTCTGCTTCGTCTTTCAAAGGCATCAATCCCTGGTGCTGTCGGACCGGAAGCGCCTCTTGCAAAGTGGGTCTCACGAGTCGAGTTGAAAAATCGTACCGAACGCGCCATGCGGAGGCGGGCGCCTTCCAACTCCGCCCTTTTTAAACGTCTACCACTGCATTGTCCGATACACGCCGGCGCTTGCGCGTTCTGACAGACGAACGGCGCCTGTCGGGGCCACAATAATTCCTTGTCTGAACCAATTGTGGCGGCGCTTCCAGTATCGCGATTAGTTTTTTTCGCAGATTTTCCGGTGTGACCGGTTTGGCGAGAAACGCAGTAACGCCTGCATCCAGCGCGTCCTTGACGCGGCTGATTTCCGTATGGCCCGAAACCATCAGCACTGGAACATAGGGGTTCAGGCCATTCTTGGGCTGCCGCAACTGACGGGTGAATTCTATACCGTCCATCGGGGTCATGCAGATGTCAGTAATCACAATATCAACGCTCTTCTTGCGCAACTCTTCCAACGCCGACTGTCCGTCGGACGCCTCTGCGATGTCATCAATTCCGAAGTTGCGGAGCGTGTTTCTAATAATGGCGCGCATTGCGCGAATGTCTTCGACGACCAGGACCGAAAGGCCCGTGAGCTTAACATTTGACATAGTGCCAGGCCCGTCTGTGTTGTTCGTCAGAAAAGTATCGCAGTTAAGGTAGACTTATTCGGAGGATAGGTGAAAGTTCCCGGAGTTCCTTAAGCGCTCTATCGTACACAAAACCGCATACGGACAATTAATGTCTTTGCTTTAGTTTGCCTCAAAGAAACAGGGGAAGAACTCTCATGAAAAACGAAATGCGCCAGAAGGGCTTTACGCTTGTCGAATTGATGGTGGTTGTGACGATCATCGGCGTTCTTGCCGCGATCGGTATCCCGCGGGTGTTTTCCTATATCCGCACCAGCTCTACCGCTGAAGTCTCCCAGGATGCGGCGAACATCACTGGCGCGGTTTCCGGCTATGCGCAGTCGCAGCTCCAAACCGCCACCGTCACCGCGGCCCAAGTTACGGCGAAGAACGCCTCGCCGGATCTCTCCTTGACCAACGAGATTTCGACGATCATCCCGCAGATTCAGTTGCCCAAGGATGCGCACTTCAACTATGCGATCAGCGCGATTGTGGCGACGGCAGGGCCCTCCACCGGTGACGTGGTATACTGCATCCTCGCAACCGGCCGCGCCAACGCCGCTGTTGTCGGTGGCCAGGTACTGTATTCCAGCGCTGCCACTACCGTGGCGGGCTGGGACGGTCACGTCAACCGCACGGCCTTTGTCAACGGCCTGAACACCCTGACCGGCGTGGCTGCAGGAGGCTACTGCAAAGCGGACGGCACGGCCCAGGCGACCTTCTCATAATCGCCTGTGCCGCTTAGCCCCGTATTTGCTTCCATAGACCAACGGACGCATCCCCGCGTTCCGTTGGTCTTGCCTGCCATCCTGATCTGGCCGTCCCGTGAACTTCCCTGTCTGGTGACGGATATTTCGGGCGGAGGCGCTGGCCTCCAATATCCGGATGGCGCGCCCGCAGCGGGCATCGTCGCCCAGCTCGCCATTGACGAATTCGGTACCTTCGACGGTATCACGGTCCGCGACGGCGGCGACACACGGGGCCTGCGCTTTCTGAACGGTGAAGCCGAGCGCAATCATTTGCTGATCAAATTGACCCTTTATGTCGAAGAGGGGCTGGCCGACGCCTCGCAGCATGGCCGATGGCCAACCGAAGCGAAACTGTCTCTCACGCGCACAAACGGTGTGCGTGAACGTTGCGAAGTTACTGGCATATCCCTGAAGGGTGTTTTTCTGATCACAGAGCAGCGGCCACCCCTTCAAGAACTGGTGAAGCTGGGACGAATGTATGGCCGGGTCGCGGAACATCTGCCGGATGGCATCATGGTCCGCTTTCTGAGCTTTGTTCAGCCGGAAACGACCGCTTAGCCTCGCGGACTTGGCGCCGATAAGTTCCTCAATCGTTAATCACCCGGGGCAGCCGCCGGTTCTGTACGTTTGGTATCGCCGGCGGCACGAATTTCCCAACGTAATCTTAACGGCTGAGGCTTAGTTTTTAAGCGTATTTGTTGGGAGCGTGCCAGGCCGCCGTCGCGGCCCGGCGCAGATGCTGATGGCGCACGTCGAAGTCATTCATGATCCGCTTGCGTCAGGCGAGCGTCGCCCGACCGGCGAGCGCTTCATCAATTGGGAGCCCGTCGGCAAGGGTGGCTCTTCAGACGTCTTCAAGGTGTTCGATGCCGAACTGAGCATCTCCCTGGCGATCAAGATCCTCAAGCAGAGCCATCGCGGCGATCGCCGCTACATCGAATCGCTGCGCAGCGAGGTGTTGATCTCGCGCCGGTTGCGCCATCCCAATATCTGCCCGATCCATGATCTCTATGAAGGCGATCGCGGTGTCGGGATCGTGATGGACCTGATTGAGGGCTACGACTTGAAGGATTGGCTGCGGAAGAACCGCGGCACCTTGCTGGACACGATGCCCGGCCGCCTCTCCCTGCTTTCCAAACTTTGCGCCGCGCTCACCGTCGCCCATTCCCTGATTACCCATCGCGATCTCAAGCCGGCGAACATATTCCTGCGCAAGGGCGATATCAGCCAGCCGGTCATCATGGACTTCGGCCTGTCCACGCCGGATGACCGGGACAGTGCCTATCAGTTAGAGGGCGGCACCCCGAAATATATGGCGCCCGAGCAGTTCCTGCGGCTAGCCGACATAGACCAGCGCGCAGATCTCTACGCCCTGGGCATACTTGCATATGAATTGCTGACCGATGGCAATATCCCGGCTTGCAGCCTCAGGGATGTTCACAAGACGGGCGTACTGCCTGTCTTTCAGCCCCAGGACATCATTCCACCCAGCACCTTTTGCGCGGCCATACCGCCGGAACTCGACCGTCTGATTCTGACTCTGATCGAGCATGACAGGAACAAGCGGCCTGGTTCTGCCGCGGAAGTCGGGCGTGTTCTCGAAAAGGTTGTTCTGCTTGATCCCTTCCGGTCGCTGTCACCGGACGATCGTTTGGCCACTGTCGCGATTGCGGCTGGCGCTTACATTGTCGGCGAAAAGGGCGGCAGCCGCGCCGTCGATCAGCCGCAGAAAAAGATCCGGCTTAGCGCTTTCCAGATCGCCACCACCCCCGTCATCAATGCGGATTACCGCCGCTTCATGGCGGCGACCGGATACAAGGGGCCCGGCCTAATCGACCATCCCCTGTTCGGCGCCGCGTCTCATCCCGTGGTGATGGTGAGCTGGGACGATGCCTCCGCTTATGCCCGATGGGCCGGGGGTCGGCTGCCGACGGAACTGGAATGGGAAGTCGCGGCAAAGGCCGGAAATGCCGAGAATGTTTTTCCATGGGGCGCCACCCCACCGCAGCCCACTCACGCCAATATCGACAATCTTTGCGCCTGCACCACTCCGGTCGGCAGCTATCGTGCCGGCCACAGCGGGCAAGGCCTGATGGATTGCTGTGGCAATGTCTGGGAGTGGTGCTCCGACGCCTGGGATGACGCTCTGCTGAAGTCCCTCGTCGCCGACAGCCTGGATCCCCGCTCAGCGGCCGGTGGTGAACTGCGCGCCATACGGGGCGGCAGCTTTGATTCACCGGCGATGACCGGACGCAACACCTTCCGGCACCGGGTTGAACGGCAGACCCTGCGCGCCGACATCGGCTTTCGCATTGTGTACGGGCCATGAGCACCATGCCCGAAATCGCAAAATCCGCCCCGGATGACGATCTCACCATGGTGGTCGGTCAAGCCGATCTGGATGCGACGCTGGTTGTGGCGGCTCCCCCCCTGCCCAACCCCGATATGGACGATCCGACCCGGGTGGAATTCCTGCGCAAGGTGCAAGCCCGCGCGAAAGCCAAGGCAAAATCGCCGCCAGATGCCACCGCGACGGACCTGCCAAATCCGGCGCCGCCGTCCAAGGGCGAAGACAAGCGCAAAAAGGCATTCTTCAGCCCCGTCATCACCCAATTGGTGACGCGCGGGCTTCTATCCCAGCGCGATGCCATATCGGCGTCCTTGCGCGCGCGTGACCAGGGCGTGACTTTCCTGGCGGCAGTGTCACAGATCAACGCTTTGGCAAACGATTCTATTCTTTATGCCGCTTTGGCCGAGGAAGCGGGGCTTCGCTATATCGCGACGGACCGCAAACTTGTGCAGGCCCTGGCGGAGGCCGACTGGCTCACGTTCAAGGAGGCCGACCAGCGCGGCTGCTTGTTGCTGCAGCCTGGTCCGAACGGGGAGGCGCAGTATGCCACGTTTGATCCCTTTGATCTGATAACCCGGGATTGGGTCAGCGACCGGGTGATGCGGCCGGCCACTCCGGTTGTGGTGTTGCCCGCAGCCTTCCAGACCGTGTTGGGAAGTCTCAAAACCAGGATCGAGCCGCCCAAATCCGACGAGAACCTGGTACCCATCGATGTGTCCTGGCAGCAGGAAACCAAGATACTGAGCGAGCCGGGTGCCTCGGACGTTCCGTTGGTGGTCGATTACATTCTTCAGAGATGCCACGGCCAAGGCGCATCGGACGTGCATTTGGAACCGACCGAAGAAGGGATGATCGTACGCGCCCGTCTGGACGGCATTCTGCACGAACAAAGCCGGATGCCGCTGAGTCTGCATTCGGCCGTGGTATCCCGCATCAAGGTGCTGGGCGGAATGGATGTCGCGGAACGCCGGCGCCCCCAAGACGGCCGCATTCGCGTAATGATCCGGCGTTCGCCTCTCGATATCCGCGTTTCCACCTTGCCCACGGTGCTGGGTGAAAAGGTCGTGATGCGTCTGTTGGACGATTCCGCGGTGCGGCCGAGTCCGGAGCAACTTGGTCTTCGCGACCGCCACCTGCGCCTGATCATCGACAAGATCACGGCACCGCACGGCCTTATCCTGATCAGCGGCCCGACGGGATCCGGCAAGACCACCACGCTCTATTCCTGCCTGTCTGCGGCGGACCGCGAACGGCGCAATGTCGTGACGATCGAGGATCCGGTCGAGTATCGCCTGAAAGGCGTCCATCAGATGCAGGTGAACGAGAAGATCGGTCTGACGTTCGCCAGCGGATTGCGCACCATCTTGCGCCAGGACCCCGATATCGTGATGGTCGGCGAGTGCCGTGACGCGGAAACCGCCAAGATGGCGGTGCAGGCAGCGCTGACGGGTCATGTCGTGTTTTCGACCATCCATGCCAATGATTGCATCGGCGTGGTCTCGCGTCTGCTGGACATGCAGATCGACCCGTTTCTGGTCGCGTCATCGCTGAGCCTTTCGATTTCGCAGCGCCTGGTACGCATGTCCTGCAAGCATTGTTCGGTGATGGTTGAGGGCCGCGAGATCCTTCGCCAGCTGCGCGCGGATGGCGTGTCTGATGAAAAGATCGCCCGCATGGGCCTTCACATCGACGAGCGCATGCCCTGCAGTCAGCCGACTGGTTGCGCCAACTGCCGCCATACCGGCTATTCCGGACGCCAGGCGGTTTTCGAGATGCTCGAAACCACGTCCGAGATGCGCAAGATGATCATTTCGGGCAACCATGACATCGACGAACTGAAGCGGCTGGCGAGCGAGGCCGGCATGACGACGATGGCGCAAAATGGCCTGCAGCTGGTGGAAGAGGGGCGCACGACTTATGCCGAACTCTTCCGCGTCTTTGGCGAAGGCTGAGCTGTGGCGGGGTCTGACCTTCTTATCTTCACCAAGCAGTTCTCCGCCATGGTGCGCAGCAACCTGCCCCTGGTGCAAGCGCTTGAAAGCCTGTCGCGGGATGCTCCCCGGCGTTCCTTTCGTGTGATTCTTTCGGAAATTCTGGAGCAGGTGAAGTGCGGCCGCGACTTCCATCGTGCCTTGGCCGATTATCCCAAGACCTTTGACGGCACCTATATCGGCGTTGTTCAGGCGGGCATGCAGTCCGGCCAACTTGGTGTCGCGCTGCAGCAGATCAGCGATTATCTCGACAACCACGACAAGGTACTGAAAAAGGTTCGTGCCGCGCTCATCTACCCTGGAATGCTGTTCATTTCCTTCTTGGTGACGTTCCATGTGATGGTTTTCGGCATTTTGCCGCGTTTCCAGTCGCTGTTCATGAGTTACAACAAGCCGCTTCCCGTGCCGACACAGATTGTGATCGATATCGGGGCGGTCTATGCCAGAGACTGGCCATTCATGCTGGGCGCTGGTGTGTTGGTCGGAATGAGCTTTTTCGCATGGCTTCGCACGGCGCAGGGGCGCATCAACTTTGACCGCCTGAAACTGAAACTTCCCATATTCGGGGATCTGATGCGTTTGTCGGCCGTGGCACGCTTCGCCCAGACCTTGGCCATCCAGGTGCAGAATTCGGTTTCGCTGATCGAAAGTATTCGTGTCGCGGCGCCGGCGAACAACAACAAGTATGTCGAGCAAAGCTTGATCAGCATCGCCAATCACATCGAGCAGGGCGAAAGCATCACCCACGCCTTTCAGCGCGAGATTCTGTTTCAGGGCGTGGTGCAGCAGATGATCTCGGCTGGCGAACAATCCGGCGATCTGGCGGGGCCGCTGGCCTCCGTCGCGAACTATTTCGAGAGCCTTTGGGTTCAAAAGCTGGAATCGGTGATCTCGACCGTTAACCCCTTGCTAACCGCAACGATGGGGATGCTGATCTCCGGGATGCTGATTGCAGCCTTTCTGCCGGTTTTCGAAGTTTCCGGCTTGGCGGTACAGTAGCGCACGCGGTTCCCTAGCGTTGTTTAACCCTTTGTTTCCCCGCGGAGTTTACCGTGCAGGGCTAGGTTGACCTGCGAGTGTGAATGACGTCCCCGCGTTGCATACAGATCTGTCATCGCGACGATACGCTCGTGGCTGAAGTGTCATTTTGGGCATCGTCCGCGGGGTACGAACTTGGCACGCGCACGCAGCGCGCCGATCTTCTGCGCGACGACGCAGCGAATGTCGCGGCGACAATTCTTGAACTCACCGGCACCAGCGACAACGAAATCGACATCATTGAATCTTTGTCAGGCCGCACCAAAGGTAAGGTTATCGCCGTAACCGAGCTTGATGCCAAGACCATCGGTTCGGTGCGCCGTCTTTTTCAAGCGAAATCCGTCGAGGCGATTATCATTCCCCGCGCGGAATTCGGCACGCGTCATCTCGCCGATCTTCTCAAGACCAAGGAAGCCAGGCCCGAGCTTGATCGCGACATGCTGGCGAAGTCTATCGCTTCCGGGCATGTGGTCAATCACTACCAGCCCAAGGTGCCGTTGCGCGCCGGCGTCGTAGGCTATGGCGTTGAAGCGCTGTGCCGCATCCAGCATCCCGAATTGGGCATGATCTTTCCGGACAATTTCATTCCGCTGGCTGAAGCCCATGACCTGATCCTGGAACTGACGGATGCGGTGACGGTGCAGGCGTTCCGGGACCTGCGCCTTTGGGATGAACAGGGACTGCAGCTGCGTCTGGCGATCAACATCTCCCCGCGGCTTATGAGCGGCCTGACCTGGTTTGAGCTTTTCGAACACCGTTGCAGTGAATACCAGGTCGATCCCAAGCGGATAACTCTGGAAGTGACGGAATCGTCTTCGAATGGCGGCAAGGTCTTGGCGCTGGAAATCCTCTCGCGGCTGCGTTTGAAGGGATTCCAGCTTTCCATCGACGATTTCGGAACGGGATTTTCGTCGCTGGAAACCTTGTACAAGCTCCCGTTCGGCGAACTCAAGATCGACAAGGGGTTCGTGTTCGATCTGCATAAAAGCCCGGAAGCCCGTACCCTCGTCGAATCCACCATCAGCCTGGCCAGAAAGCTGGGTCTCAAAATCGTTGCGGAAGGCGTCGAGTCGGAAGAGTTGTTCAACGAGCTCCGCAACCTGCAATGCGACGACGCGCAGGGTTATTACATCAGCAAACCCATTCCCGCCGCCACTATCGGCGCATTCTTTCAGCAATGGGATGCCGCCCAGGTTGCCAGCGGCAAATCATCGTCGCCTGCGCTTGCCGCCATTCATGGATTGCTGGCCGAAATTCTGTCCTCCTCGGAGGATGAAGAAGATGATGCCACCATCGTGCTCGCACCGGGCGCCGGCCTGTCCGTGCCCGAAACCGGCCGGGATATCACGGCGCGTATCCCCTCGCTTCTGTTGAGCGGTGACTTGTTGGGCTCGCTCGAACATATTCATCGGGCCATTCGCGCCGAAAGCGGTCACTCCGCGCTCAAGGGCAAGCTGGCTTCCCTGCAGAGCGAACTGGAACGTTCGCTGTTGAGCGACAGTCTTGTGATAACATGCGGCGAACGCTCGGTCCGGCTTCTGGCCGGCGAGAACTTCACCATTGGGCGGGAATCGGCATCTGCCGAAGCAGATGTGGCCATTCCGTGCCGCTGGCTGTCGCGCGGGGCCAAGAATCTCAAACTGTCTCTGGAAGCGGGACGCTGGCACGTCACCGACCTGGGCAGCACCAACGGGCATTTCCTGGGCGGAATCCGGCTGAACCCCAATGAAAAACATGCCCTCGCCAGCGGTGAAACCTTGCTCGAGGTCGGCAAGACCGGTGCCGAGGCGGCGCCGGCGTGGCTTCGGCTGCGAGTGGGCCGGGAGAATGCTGTGGAGTTGAGCTATGGCGTACGGGGCGAATCCGACGAGGGCGCCGCGGCCAAATGGCTGATCTTCCATCAGGAGGCCAGCGTGGGCCGGGACAGCGACGCCAGCCTGGTCGTGGATGATAGCGGCTCGGATTTCGCGGCTGACTTCAGTTTTCGCAACCAAGGCCTGTGGATCAGGCCCCGGTCGGGCAGCACCGTTCATATCGGGCGCCATGAATTTTCCCAGGCCGTGCCGTTGCCCGCCGGCAGCGAAATCTGCTTCGGTGCCAGCGCCTGGAAAATCGAAAAGCCGCACACGATATCCGTTCAGTCCCGAAGCCTGCCGCTTACCGCTGCGATCGCGTGAGAGGCCCGATGTCGCTCGAGCTCCCGCGCCGTGCTTTCTGGAAACGAAAAAAACAATCGGACGTATCGCAGGACGTCGAGCGCGATTGCACGCTTCGCGTTTTTCTCAACGATACGCGGTGTGAACTGGTCGTGCTTGGCAAAGACAATGCGATTGCGGGCCGGGTGGAGCGATCTGCCTCGGACGATCCGCTGGATACCAAATCGCTTCTGCAGACCGCGCTCGATGCCCTGACGCCCGAGCTGGAGCGTCGCGTGGGGAACGTGGAAGTTTTTCTCGACGACCCGGAAATATCGGTGGTGGACAGCCGCCAGGCGAAGCTCAGCCATTTTGAGGGCCGCTCCCTGGCGGAGTTCGGAAAATATCAGCTGGGCGGCAAGCCCGTCTGTTTTGCGTCTCACCGCTTCGGGGAAACCAGCAATCAGGAAACGGAAAAGCGAATTGTTGCGTATATTTCCGAGGACAAGCTGGCGGCTATCTTGTTTGCGCTGGGAAAACTTGCGCGTTTTACGACATTTTTTGGGCCATGGTCGCTTCAGGAAATCCTGCACGACGAGGGCGATGACGCCAAGGCGCATCTTTCGGTGCATGGCCACTATTCGACCCTGTCCCTCGCCAACGGTTCAGCCGGGGCGGTGGCGGTGCGCCATCTTCCGGTAGGGACCGCCACCTTGGCGGCGGCCTATGCCCAGGTGTACGGTATTGAAAATCATGAAGCGTCGGCCGCGCTGGGCGCCCGGGCACGGTTCGCCATTGGCAGCGAATTTCCGCCGCCGGCCGGTGCTCCCGTGACTTCCACAGGTTCCTATATGGCGTTGGCGCCGGCTTTGAATCGCCTTTCCGGCGAGATTGCCGCCACTGCGGACTATTTTGAATTCCAGCGGCTCGCGGGCCGCGCCCCGGCCCTGCAGCTCTCGATGCTCGGTTCGAAAGTGGCCGGCTTCGCCAACTGGCTTGGCGATATGTTGCAGGTGGATGTGACAAGCACCGACAAGGCGGAACGGACCGGTATTCTTTCGCCGGCACTCAATCTTCTCGAAGGCATGCGCACCGGGTTGCTGAAGATCGGCAACCAGCATTTTGATTTTGTCGGCGGGCGCTTTGTCCCCTCTGCCGGCGCTGCTGGGGACCCCAATGGTGAGGCCGGCATGGCCTCGAAGTGGAAGTCGGCGTCTTCAAAGCCCGTCACGATGGAAACGCTGAAGCCTTTTGCAGTTCCCGCGGCGGCCGCGGCGATGGCGCTTATGTTCCTGGTCGGCGGCTATTCCTTCGTGATTTCACCCATCGACCAGGCAAATGCAATCAGTGCCAATCTCTATGGCAGCATGTTGTCCCGGCTTAACCAGGGCAAGGCGAACATCGTGCCCGCCGCCAGCGAGCCGGTGCTGTGGTCGCGCGACATGATTTCGGTTGGCGCGGCCATGCCGTATGACATGAAGCTCAAGCGCCTGGCGCTCTTGACGAGCCCGGGTGCCGCCGGAACCACATTGGAGATATCGGGCACGCTGCCCAGGGACGGCAAGGACAATCTCCAACTGATCGGCCGGTTCATAACCCGCCTGACCAAGTCGGCCGCCCTGCGCCGGCGTTTCAGCGAGGTGACGTTCGCTGGCACCGGACAGGGCGACAGCAAGGACGAAGACCAGAGCGCGTTCAAGATCGTGGCCAAAGTTGCCGGAGGAACGGCGCCATGACGCTCGACCGTCCTGCCCAGATCAATATCGGCGCAGCTGCGGCCCTCATGCTCGCCTGCCTGTTCGCATTCTACCGTTGGCATTATTCCCAGGAAGCGCGGGCATCGGCCGGCATGCAGACCTTGTCCGACATGCTGCGGATCGAGGCCGAAACGGCGTCCGCCGCTAAGCCGCTCGTCGGCGGCACGGCCGGTGCGACGGTGCCGGAGCTGCTCTCCCGCATTCAGGAGATTGCCTCCCAGTATAACGTGGCGGTCCGCAGTGTCGCGCCGAACCCCGCCGATGCCAACAAGATGACCTTGGGCATCCATGGTGAACATCGCGACATGATGTTGTTCCTGGGGCGCCTGGAGACATTCCAGGTCACGATCAGCGGGTTCGAATTTGCGTCCGATGAAACCGGTATTGCTGGGACCGTTGAACTGACACATTCGGGCAAACCGGGCGCGCCGGTGTCCTTCGCCGACTATATGGATGCGATCATAAAATTCACCGCCGTCCGCAACCCGTTCGAGATCGGCGATCCGGTTCCGGTGCCGAACGTCAAAGCCGATCTGGGCGATTTGAGCTGGACCTACCATCTCACCAGTATCTCGCTCTATGGCGCGGAACGCACCGCCACGATTGACGCCAAGGATTACCGGGTCGGCGACACGCTGAACGGCATGCAGGTCAGCGCCATCGGGCCCTCCAGTGTGAGCCTGACCGTGCCGCATCAGCCTTTGGTTCAGAAACTTCATTTCCGCCGCAACCCGGGTGACACAGCCCATGGCGACTAGGACCTGGCCCCTGATCAAGCCGGCGATGATGGACATCGCCGCAGCCTCGCATCTGGGCCATGCCCGGCGCCGCAATGAGGATTGTTGTTTCCACGCGCCCGCGCACGGCTTGTCGGTTGTGGCCGACGGTGTGGGTGGGCAGGGCGATGGCGCCTGGGCGAGCCAACGCGTGGTCGACCTTTTCTGCGACAGGATCATCAGCCTGAATGGCAGCGCCAGCCAAGATGTTCGTGAGGTGGCAATTTTAGATGGCCTGCAATTCGCCCATGGGCAAATGCGAACTGAAAATAACGCCGGTGGCGACAAGCCCAGCGGCACCACCATCGCGGGGATCTGGGCGCCGGATGGTGCCGCCGGCCTGGTGACGGCCTTCAATGTCGGCGACAGCCCCGTCTTTCACTTCACCAAAGGCAGCATGGTCAAAGTATCACGGGACCATTCGGTGTATCAGCTTTGGCTGGATGGCGGACGAGTGGGCAAGGAGCCCGGAAAGCGGATGATCGTGCAGGCTGTCGGGATTTCCGAGCAGCTCTCACCGCACATTGTTTCCTTCCCTGTTCGATGCGGTGACGCCGTACTAATCTGTACAGATGGGCTGTCCGGCACCATGGAGGCGGCGCAGATGGCCAAGCTCCTGGCGCAAGCCAAAAATGCCCAGAACGCCTGTGATCTGTTGCTGGCGGAGGCCTTGGCCGGCGCTGCGCGGGACAATGTCACCGTATCGGTGTGTTATTTCTGATCGCTCCTGCCTCAATCGTTAAGGCCGTCTAACTGGCTTTTCATGGTTAAGGACTTGGAAATACCGCTGCGGTCATAATCGCCGCATGACTTACCGAAGCCTTGCCACCATCAAGCACAAACTGCTGAGCGCCTGCACCGTCACCGGTTCAGGCTTGGCGTTTGCCACTCTTCTTTCGGCAACATCGCCGGCCGTCGCCCAAGGTGGCATTCCCTGGAATCACTCCCTGACCATCACGCGCACATCGTCGGACGACGATATCCGCAACGTGTTCCGCAGCATTCTGCAGGCCAATGGCCTGTCCGTCGCGTTCGGACCGACAGTTCATGACACGGTGTCTTTCCATCTCGAAGCGGTTCCCATCGACCAGGCGTTCGAACAGATGATCGATCAGCATCATCTGACCTACAGCTACAATCCCGCGACCAAAACTGTTCAGATCAATGCAGCGGGCGGCGGCGGTGGGACGGCGGAGGCCAAGAGCGCGGTGTTCGTCACTCTATCCGCTACGACTTATCCCGAAGTGGTCCAGGCGGTCGGCAATCTCGGCCTTGGCCTGGGTGGCCTGAAATACGATGCGTCCTCCCGCACCCTGGCGATTTCCGGCGATGCGGAGCGCGCCAAGCAGATTCAAACCCTGGTCGAAAATCTCGAATCCGCTCGCAAGCGTGGCGGCAGGGGCGGCGCCAATCTGGGGCCCGAAGAAGTCAAAGTCATCCCGCTGCGCTTCACCGATGTCGGCCCTTCGACCCGCCAGTTCCAGGGCAAATCCGTAACCGTGCCCGGTATCGCCGAAACGCTGCGCTCGGTGTTGGGCCTGGACGAGCGTCCCGCGGTGGTTGCCGCCGGCGACGCGGCTCCACCGCCGCCGCCCTCTCCGTATGGCCAGCCCCGCATTTCGATCGATCCGCGCACCAACTCGGTCGTGGTCCAGGGCTCGCACGACGCCATCGCCGCGGTGGAGAAGATCATCAGCCAGCTCGACCGTCCGCTGCAGATGGTCCAGATCGAGGTCCTGATCGTCACCGCCAATGTCGGTGTCGCCAAGCAACTGGGCATCGCCTGGAGAGGCTCGCAGGTCAATGTCAACGGCACGCCGCGCAGCTTCGCGGCCGATACCGGCACGTCGGCGGGCGCTACCACCACGGGCGGTACCGGCGGCACCGGCGGCCAGTCCGGCTCCGGCCAGGTTACGGTCGGCACCAACGGCAATCTGTTCAGCAGCACGGGCCTCGATGCCCTCAGCCTTCTGCCGGCAGGCGCGGCCGGCGCCACCACGGCCTCCTTTGTGATCCGCGGCGGCCAGGCCATTATCGAGGCGCAGCTCCAGGCCCTGGAATCCAAGGACCGCGCGCGCATCCTGTCGGCGCCCAAGCTGGTCACCCTGGACAACATCACCGCCCGCATCACGCGCAGCCAGAATATCTATGTCCAGGTGGATACACGAGGCCCGGCCGGCGGCGGCTTGGGCGGTGTGGGGCTGCAGGAAATCCAGACCGGCCTGACCCTGGAAATCACGCCCTCCATCGTTCCTGCCCAGTCCGACCGAGACCAGTCGCTGGTGCGCCTCAATCTGCGCGCCGAGAACTCCGCCCCCGGTACCGGTTCTTTTGGCCAGATCGACGTGAACTCCCAGGAAGTTCAGACCAATGTGCTGGTGCCCGACAGCGACACTTTCGTGATTGGCGGCCTGTTCGACGACAGCAACATCAATTCCGAAAGCGGCGTGCCCTATCTGAAGGACATTCCCATACTGGGGGGGCTGTTCAGAAACACCCGAAACACCAAATCGCTGGGCGAAACCATATTCTTCATCACCCCCAGGATTGTGGACGAACGCTCCGTCCTGCAGAGCGATATCGCTGTCAAGGAAGGGTCCGGCGAATATATCCGCCGCGCCCGCGCCGAACTGTCGGCGGTGGGCGCCAGCGCCGATGCCTGGGATCGCCATGACACGCCGGCGGTCAAGTCGCTTGAAGAAGACGAGTGATGGACTGGAACAAGGCCGCCCGGTTTGGTTTTGTGCCTTTGATCGCCTTGGCGGTGATCGTGGCAGTCGCGGGATATTTCATGCCCGACATCCGGGACACAATTTTCTTCAAGCCTCAGCGCGCCCGCGTTGAAGCCGCGGTGCAACAGTTGGCGTCGCGTGAGCAGGCCTACCGCCGGGCACGGGGACACTACCAGACATTCGGCATTGCCAGCATGGATGCGCTGCAAGCCCTGGCCGTGGACCGGCAGGACTGGCCGTCCGACACCTTTCAGTTCGACGCCAGCATGACGCCGCAGAAGGGCTTGCGGATACGGGCCCTGCCGCGCAGCGAAGCCGTCCAGGACCTCAAAGTCGACGCCCAGCTTTTCGTGGCCGAACTCGCCCCGTCCGGCGGCATCACCCGCAGCGGATGGATCCCATGATGACTTTGCGCAATCTTGTTGCCGGGCTAGCCGTCTGCCTTGCCATGACCGGCCCAGTTCTGGCGCTTCCGGCCCTTGTGCCGCCGTCGACCACTGTCCACGCACCGGACTGGAGCGTCGGCTCGGAATGGCGCTACAGCGATGGCTACGGGCTGAAAGTCAGTTCCACAGGCCTGCAAGGGACCGTGTTCGAGCGTTTGGACGCGCCCGGCCAATGGTTTTCCCGCCTGGGTTTCATCCGCAAGGATGCCGCCAGCGGCACCGCGACGCGAAACGCAATCTACCGCACCGTGCCCGACAACGCCGGCCTGTCGCTCAGCGCCGCCGCACCACTCACTTTCCAGCGCGAATACATGTCCAACGGCAAGCTGATGGTGCATGCCAGTTCCTGGACCGTGGAAGGGCGCGAAACCATCACCGTGCCGGCCGGCACATTCGATTGCTGGCTGATCGTCTGGCGCACGCGTTCCTTGCGCTCCGACTGGACCGGTTTTGAACGCTGGTGGTACAGCCCGCAGGCGCAGAATTATGTGCGGATGGAATACAATTATGGCGCCGAGCCTTTGAGTTCGCGGGTGCTGATGCGCTATCACCTGGGTGCCGCAGAGGCAGCGCCGTTGGCCGCTGCCGCGGTGCCTGCGGCCGCTGTGCCCGCCGTTCCGGCCGCGCGCCCGCCTGCCAGGATTTCTCCGGCGCCCGCAGTACGCTAAGGCTCATCAGGGGGCGAGCAAAGCAGTCAGGAACGCTGTCGTCTGCGGCGTCAGGACAAGCAGCGCAGCACTGAGCGCCAGAAACGGCCCGAAGGGCAGCGGCTCTTTGTTCCCCGATTTCTGAATTAGCAGGAACGCGGACATCACCAAGGTGCCGGACGCAAAGGCACCGATCAGGAAAAAGGGAATATTGGCCACGCCCAGCCAAGCGCCCAAGGCTCCCGCCAGCTTGATGTCACCGCCGCCCATGCCGTCTATCTTGCATGCCAGGCGATAGGACGCTCCGATCGCCCACATCACTGCAAAGGCTGCGACCGCGCCCAGCCCGGCTGACGCAAGCCCGCCGCCGTACCAGCTCTGATAGAGCAACCCCAGGGGCAGCAGCGGAAACACCAGCACATCCGGCAGCAGCATTTCTTCCAGGTCAATGGCGCTCAAAACCAGGAGCAGCGACAGCAGCAGGAAGCAGAGTGCGCCCTGCACAGACCAGCCATAGAGCAAGACACTGGCCAGGCCGGCCGCGGCGCCGCCGGCTTCCAGCAGGAAATACTTGCTACCGTAGGCGGCATGGCACTTGCGGCAACGCCCGCGCAGCACGAGGTAGGATAGGAGCGGGACATTGTCCCACCAGCGCAGTTCGGTGTTGCAGCTGGTGCAGTGCGAACCCGGCCAGGACAGGGTGGAAAACAGCCGCGTCAGGCGCACCCGGCCGCCGGGGCTGTCCAGCACCAGGGGCGGAACGCGCGACGCGACGACGCTCATGAAACTGCCGATCACCGCGCCCATGGTGACGGCGGGCGCCAGGCTCACGGCCAGAAGCGGCGTCATGCCGCCCCCTTGCCCTCGGAAAGTTCGCCCGTCAGCCATTTCAGCAACCGGTCGCGGTGTTCGGCGGGGCGGGTAAACATCACGCCGCACATGCCGTCGCCGCAGAACATGATCTTGATCTCGACATCGCCGAAGCCTGCGATCCACAGATCGGCGATGACGCCCTGGTCCGGTGGGTTGGCCATCATGACCAGCGCGCCGGAACCCGACAGGTCGCCGATGGAGACGGGAAAGATTTCGCCGTCCACGCCCATCTCGCCGCTGAGCTGGACTTCATAGCGCTTTTCCCGGCGCCGTTCGGCGCCGCTCGCGGCAGGCGGGGAGGTGTGGTCCGGCATCATGCGCATCATTTTGCCCCGCTGCGGTTAAGGTCTTGTTAAGGCAGCGGCAGATTGGTCAAGTGGTTAACGCTGAAATAGGCAGTGGTGTTGCCGCCATTGTTGTTGTTGAGGTTGCCGCACTTGGCGCCGCTGTTGCCGAGTCCCACGCACAGGCCCATTTCCAGCAGGGGCAGCTTGCCGGAAGAGTTTGCTACCAAAGCAGAGGTTGTGTTGACGGAGGTAGCCAAAAGCCAGCCGCTGTAGGTCTGGCCACCCGCTGTGGCCACCGTGTCGGTGGTGGTGATGGTGTAGTTCGACGATTCGTCGGCGTAGCTCCACACCTTGTTGCTGCTGAGTTCATTGAAGTAGGCCTGCAGGACAGGAACAATCTCGGTGTCCTTCAGCTTGTTGCCGCAATTGTTACCGCAAAGCCGGCTGTAGGAAATGCGGCTCATGGCGTAATGGAAATTGCCCATCTGCGCCCAATAGGTGCGGGTCGTCGCCAGTTGGGCTTCCACCGCGCGCTGTTCGGTCAGAACCGTGCTGGTCATGAACAGGGCAAAGGCCATCGACATCACCAGCCCGACGATGGTGACAAAGATCAGGGCGCTGCCGCCCTGGTTGTGCGGGCGCGAGCTCAATGGGGGTCATCCTCGTCGCGATTGAGCGTGAAGGACGTGTAGTAGGTGTCGGTGAAAGCCGCCGTGCCGTTCGCCCGCTGCGCCTGGAAGGCATCGGTGATGGTGAAGGTCACCTCCGCGGTCAGATTGTTGACCCCCTTGGGACCGTCATCCAGCTTGATGTCACTGCCGATCCAGCCCGAGACGCTCTGGCTGGAATGATTGTCCTTGCAGTCTGGAATGGGCGTGCCACTGCCGGTGCAGGTCACGCTCATGGTGGCGAAGCTGTCGGGCGTCAAGGTCAGCTTGTTGCTGGTAAACTGCAGGGCGTTGGTGGATGTTCGCAGACCGTTGCCAGGTGCCTTGTTGAAGCCGCGCAGCCCGTAGAGATATTTGGTGCCGTCCTTGCCCGTGCTGGCTGATTTTCCGCCAAAGGCCAGCAAATTATAGGTCTCGCGGGCATGGCGGTTTATCTCGATCTTGGCCGAAAGTTCGTCGTACCAGCTCAGCGATTTCAGCATGAAGGCGCTGGCCGCCAGGATGATGATGCCCGTCGCCGCCGAAGCGAACAGCAGTTCGATGATGGTGAAACCGCGCTGGCGATGGATCATGTGTGTCGACCCACGATGGTACTGAGAATCACCGTCTGCAGGGTCGAGTCCGCTACGGGGCTGCCGGACGCCAGGCGATAGGGATATTCCAGATAGAGATCGATGCGCTGGCAAGAGCCCGAAAATAGGCCGGAATAGGAGAGACAGCCGCAGCCGTCGCCACCGGTGCAAGAGGCCGGACTGATGGAAGTGGCTTTCCAACTGACCCGCGCCATCACGCCCTGGCTCTGGTCGACCCACAGATAGCTGCGGTTCATCACGCGCAACAACTGGCTGGTGATATAGACCGCGAACGGGTCACCCAGGAACGTCGCGGTGGACGTGGTAGCGAAATCGCTGCCGGGGCCGCCGGAATAGCCGGCGAGCGAGTTGGGATAGATCAGCCGGTTCGCCGGCAGAAAAGCCGGGCCATCATAGCCGCTGGTGGAAACCGGACCCAGCACGCCGAACGACGTGGTGTCATAGAGCACTGTCAGCCGTTCCATCTCTCCATTGGCGGCAAAGATGGCCTTCTGGCGCAGGACCAAGTCGTTCACCTGCCGGTCAGCGGTGATCCAGCAGGCCCCCATTGCCGCAATGAAAATGGACAGGATCATCGAGGCGGTCATTACCTCGATCAGGGAGAATCCATGCTGGCGATGCGAAACTTTACTTGGTGAGGGCATGGCTTTCGCTCAACCCTTCAAGCCAGTTGAAGAACACCGAGTCCTGGCCCGCCGCGGTATCGCGCCGGTTGGGCGGGGCGGGATAGCGATAGACCACGACACGGCCTTCCCGGCCGGCCGCGGTGGATGATGTGCTGACCCAGCCGGTTGGCGTGACTTTCGAGGCGGACATGGTGCAGGTCGTGCTTTGCGGTCCGCTGACCGTGGTGGTGGAGGTGGCCCGCAGGATTGCCCACACCTCGAACTCGACCGTAGGATCGCCGCCCTGTGAGGTGGCAACAAAGGCGGTGCTGTTGGTGCTGCCGCAGATGGCGGAGTCGCGGCAGATCACCACGAAACAGAAATTGCCCGTGCTGTTGAGGTCGAGATTGAGACCCGTGGTCAGCACTGTTTCGTTCAGGTTGCCGCCTGAGCAGCAATAGACGCCGTTGCGCGTCTTATAGCTGCGCTCCTTGGAGGCGATGTCGAGCAGATAGGGCTTGGCTTCGTTAAGATGCGCTGCGCGCACATAGCCGCGATAGGTCGGAATGGCGATGGCCGCCAGGATGCCGATGACGGTCACCACCACCATCAGTTCTATCAGGGTAAAGCCGAGCTGCCGTAGTCGCATGCTGGCAGAATAGAGCGGGCTAGCTTTCTAACCGATTAAGTAAGGTCTCATTAGCATAGTTTTGCAGAGAAACATTGGAGCTTTGTACGCTTGGTGTCGTAGCAGGCCGCAGGGAACTCCCGCTAAGCGAAGCTTAAAGTTTTAAGTGCACGATATCGCGCATTAGACAATTGGGGAGCTTTTCCAATGCGCAACCAGAATCAGAAGGGTTTCACCCTTGTGGAATTGATGGTCGTGGTCACGATCATCGGCGTGCTGGCCGCGATCGGCATTCCGCGGGTCTTTTCCTACATCCGCACCAGTTCGACCGCGGAAGTGTCCCAGGACGCCGCCAATATCACCGGCGCGGTTTCCGGCTATGCGCAACCGCAGCTCCAAACGGCCACCGTCACCGCGGCCCAGGTTACCGCCAAGAACGTCTCGCCGGATATCTCCTTGACCAACGAGATTTCGACGATCATCCCGCAGATCCAGCTGCCCAAAGATGCGCACTTCAACTATGCGATCACTGCGACCGTGGCGTCGGCGGGGCCTGCCACCGGTGATGTGGTGTACTGCATCATCGCAACCGGCCGCGCCAACGCTGCTGTTGCCGGCGGCCAGGTGCTGTACTCCAGCCTTGCTTCTGCCCAGGCCGGCTGGGACGGTCATGTCAACCGCACCGCCTACGTCAACGGGCAGGCCGACCTGACCGGTGCGACCGCCGGCGGTTACTGCAAAGCTGACGGCACCGTTCAGGCGACCTTCACACCTTGAGGATTTTGTGCGCAGCGAGTTCGGCTATGCCTGGGGCAAGCTCTACCTGGCGATAATGGCCATGGCGACCAGCACTGCGCCGATGCCGGAGCGCGTATGCTCGGTCTTCCGCGAGCATCTGGGTTCGCTTAACAGCCAGAACCTGCCGCCGTTCGGCTACGAGCGGCTCAGGCTGGTGCGCAGCAGACTGGCGCGAATGTCGGAAGAAGACGTCGATGAGGATAAAACTATCGACATGGCGCCCCTGACCAGCAAGGAAGCGATTCTCGTCGCGGAAGAAATTGTCAGCTTGTTCGACGAAATCGCCAAGAGCGACGCCCAACGGCGGGTCGTCTCCTAGGCCCGACGTCTGTTTGTCAAATCTGGTGCGATCGTGCCAGCGGCGAATTGGGTAGCGCCTGTGGTCCCCATTGTATGGTGACCGTTGCCGGGCCGATATCCCTGCTCAATCCGGGCATGCCGGCATAAACCCAGGTGACCAGCAGCAACAGCATGATCTCCGCTGCGATGATCGTCGCGCTTGCCCTTCCGGAAATGGTAATGCCTTTGCTGGACATGGCTGCTCCTGAGACCGCCCAGTATCCCAGAAATAGCGCCGTTTCGCACGCGGTGTTCTGGTGTTCTCAACAGGGGCGAAGGGCGTTGGTACGATTGTTGGTATTTGCGGTCGCCAAGCCGCCAACTCTTTGAAACCACGCAAAAGTTTAGGGATGTGGTTTTCTGGCGGGGCCACCATTCGCTTCGCTTATGGCGGGCTCGCCAAGTTTGTTTAAGCTCCACGCATGGGCGGGCCACACTTCGCTCCAGAATTCCAAAAGCCTATCGCGACGGTTGAACGGGTTTCCAGGAATCTCGACGGTTCCCGGCACGGCGATCTGAACTCCCTCGCGTGGCAGACGCTGCTACGTGACGAAGCGGTCATTTGAAGGCCATTCCGCCGGTGGCGGGATCGATCGCCTCATTGGCCACGTCCCAGGTGAAGATACGGTTGCCGTAGCGCCTGCATACTGTCGTGACATGTTCGCGCAGCAACCGCTCCGCTTCGGCGCCCGGCCGGGCACCGAAATTGTAATTGTTGAGCCAGTCGGGGTTGCGGTCGGGCCGCAGCCACAGAAGATTGTGGCCGCGAATCTTCATGCCGTTCTGCTCGGCCCAGTCGACCAGCACATCGGCGCCGTAGAAATTGAAATCCTTGGGATTGGGCCGGACGGCCGTCCATTTCAATTCATTCTCCGGCACCAAGATGTTGCATTCACGCAGCTGGATCTGACGCGCGCCGAGATCGTTGAAGGCGCTGCCCGGACTACCCACACCTCCGATGGCGTTCCCAAAACCGGTGAGGCCTTTGGCGCGGGCAAGGCTGGCCAGCGATTGGGAATCAGAGGCGGCTTCCACCGCCCGGGCCTGACCGGCGGCCATAACGGCCGCTCCACCGATCACCGCCATCGCCAAGCCTTTGCGCCGCGTGATCTGTTCCATCCCTGCCTCGCAGAATTCTATCGGCACTCAAGGCTCGCATGTCCGATTTGCGCCGCAAGTTGACGGGCCGCAGAGAAATGATAACGCTAACTTTCTAACCCGCAAAGGCGGGAACCGAGGGAAGGATATGAGACAGCGCGGTCTCGCAAGTGCAACCGAGAGAGGCGCGCTGGCGTCAGATCAGAAATTATCGGCATAGGCTCAGTGACGGGAACCCAATATGAAATCAGAACATGACGAATTTGCTACCTCCGCGCGTCCGTCAGAAACGGGCGATGCCGGCCGGTCACTGGATCGCCGACGCTTCATGGAAAGTGTTGCAGCGGTTGGGGCAATCGTAAGCCTGGACGCAAGCATGCCCGGAGACGCAGCCGCAGCCCAGCCCGGTGGCGATTCCCGTCTGGCTGACGGAACCGAATTTGCCCGCTGGGAACAGCCGCTGGTGTTCTCAAAAACCTATTACGTCGACAACACATCGTCCAATGCCGACGACAATGGTCCCGGCGACAAGGCGCGGCCCTTCCGCACCATCAGCAAGGCGGCCCAGCTGCTCCAGCCTGGCGAACGCGTCGTGATCGCCGCAGGCACCTATCGCGAATGCGTCCGTCCGGCGCGCGGCGGCACCAGCCCCACCCAGATGATCAGCTATGAAGCGGCACCGGCCGCGAAAGTCTTCATCAAAGGCTCCGAAGTCCTGAAAGATGACTGGCATCAGGAATCGGTCGCAGCCGGTTTTCGCCCGCCTGGAAGTCCTGCGGCACCGGGAACTGAAGTCACCGTGTGGCGCCATGACCTGACCAACGCGATGTTTCCTGATGCCTACAATCCTTTCGCGCTGCCCAGCATCATGGGCAGTTGGGGATGGCTGGATACCAAGGTCGCCGATCTCGGCCCCTATCTTCGCCGGCGCGGGCTGGTGTTCGTGGACGGTAAACCACTGGAGCCGATGGAACAGCTTCGCGAACTGGCGATGCCGAAGCTGCCGGCCATCCCGGATTTTACCGTTCCACCCGCACCCCAGCTTGGGATGCCTCCACGCCGACGCGGCGGGCCGATCATGCAGGAGGTGGGCGGTTCGCCCGAAGCCCGGTTCTGGGCCGAAACCTCGGGCACCGCGGTCTATGTTCGTCTGGCCTCCGGCACACCCGCCGATCACCAGATCGAAATCACCACCCGTCAGCACACCTTCGTCCCTGCGCAAAGTGGCGCCAGCTTCATCCGGGTGAAGGGCCTCACCTTCCAGCACGCCGGCAATGCTTATCCCTTCCCGCAATACGGCATGGTATCGCTGGCGGGCGGCGATCACTGGATACTCGAGGACAACACGCTGGAATGGGCCAATGGCGCGGGGCTGGTCATCGGGATGGACGGTTATAGCCGTGGCGCGCGCCAACCCGGCGCCTCACAAATCCTGCGCCGCAACACCTTCCGTTATTGCGGCATAGAAGGCATCGGCGGCATGGGCACCACCAACACCCTGGTGGAAGACAATCTGATCGAATGGTGCGGCTGGGCCGATGCCGAGCGCGGCTGGGAAGCCGCTGGCGCGAAATTCCACCGCGCCAAGAACATGCTGTTTCGCCGCAATGTGGTGCGCCACATGCGGCATGCGAATGCCGCGTGGTGGGATGTCGACAACGTCAACTGCCGCATCACCAAGAACATATTCGCCGATGTGCTGACGGTGGGCGCCGCCGTCCATATGGAGATGAATCCCGGGCAGAACTCCATTGATAACAACATCATCTGGGATGTTCGCAACGCCGAGCCGGGCACGCCCGGTCAGCGCGGGTGCGCAGGGTCTGGCATCTTCGACAACGCCACGGACAAGCTGATCATCGCCCAGAATCTGATCGGTCGCTGTGACAATTCCGGCATTTTCGCCATCGTTCGTCCGGATCGGGAAAACAGCGGCACGGCGACCGGCAACAACGTTGCGAACAACATTTTCGCCAAATGCGGAAAGTCCGCCATCATCTTCCTCAATGTGAATAACAAGGCCGACGGGAATGTTTATGCCGACATGCCGAAAGACTTTCAGGGCCTGTTCGAAGGCACGCCGGCACCCCAATATGATCCCGACGCCTGGCGCCACATAAGGTACCGCGATCTCGCGGCTTGGCGCGATACACATGGCTGGGACAAGAATTCGGTCGTGGCCGATGCGCAGGTCGATTTCGATCCTGTCACCTTGAAGCTGACCATTTCGGGCAGCAAGCCGCTGCCGCGTATGCCCGTGGTCGACCAGATTCAGAGCGACATGCTGGGCAAGGCGACGGGAGCGACCAGAGTGGCAGGCCCGCTGGCGGATCTGCGAGGCAAGAGCTCCTGGCAAGTGGATCCCAGGTTGCTTGCGTAACGGAGTCGGTGTTGGAGACGAAAATGCACAAAGCACTGGTCTTGGCAGGATTGCTCGCACTGTGGCCGGCCGCCGGCATCGCGCAGGCGCCCCCGATGACGTTTCCCGCCGATCCCTATACTGCCTCCAGTCCCTTATCGCGTACCCATGTTCCTCTGGCCGAGCGTATCGCCCACGGCGCAGGGCCGAACTATCCGCCCCATCCCACGGTCCATAATGGTTCCAGACCCATGAACTACATGGCGATGTTCGATGGCCGCGGCAACGCCGCCAAATTCAACCTGGGCGCCAATCTTCTCTTCCTGCACCGCGGCGTGCTGCCACCGGGCGGCGGCATCGGCGAACATTTCCACAATTATTGCGAGGAGATGTTCGTTATCCTGGACGGGGAGGCGGAATTCACCATCGACAGCCGGACATCCGTCCTCACAGGTCCGGCGGGAGCGTGGCGCGGCTTGGCCACAGTCACGCCATCACCAATCAGTCGAATCGTCCGGTGCAGTGGATGAACATCAATGTCGGGCTCTTGCCGCGCTACTATGACGCCTGGAATCTCGATGACGGCCGGGTGGGGGCGCCCAAGGACCCAATTCCCCAGTTCATGCACATGAACCTGGACAAGTCACTGGACCGGCCCATGCCTTCCTTCGAAGGCGGCAGGGGAACGGTGATGTATCACCGCGGCCTCGACCCGAGCGCTTTTTATACGACCTGGTCGTATGTGGATCACCTGGCCCTGCCGCCGGGCACCAGCGCGGGACCCGCCATCAAGCCGGATATGGCCGAAATCTATTATGTGATCAGCGGCGAAGGCACCGCCACCATCGATGGCGAGACGGCGCAGATTCGTGCTGGAGACGCAGTGCCCGCTGCCCTGAATGAAAGCCGCAGCTTCGCCGCCACTGGGCAAGGCGCTCTGGAATTCATGATCATCGGAATCGCGAAGGATTTCGAAAGCAAGAAAGCTTACATGCTGAGCAAGGAAAACCGCGAGCGTATGAGCTCGCGCTGATCTGTTTGAAAATGGCCATTGTCGGCGCCGTCAGGAGACGTATGAAAGCCAAGATTTTCACCAGACTGGCCATTCCCTGCGCCTTGTTCTTGTGCGTGCCGTTCGCGCCCAGCCGCTCCGCTGACCGGCCGGACGCGTGGAGTGCTTATGGCCATGATGCGGGGAACATGCGCTATTCGCCCCTGAAGCAGTTTACCCCCGCCAATGTCCATGACCTGGCGCCGATCTGGACCTTCCATATGCGGCCCGCGAGCCTGGACGTTCCGGCGGCCAACCGGCAAGCGGCGACGCCGGAAAGAGGACGGCCAGGAGGCAGGTATATCGGCTCGGAAATGACGCCGCTGGTGGTGAACGGACTGATGATATTGGCGACACCTTATCGCCGGGTCGTCGCGCTGAACGCCACATCGGGCTCGCAGGTGTGGGCTTACGACTTCATGGGCGCGGACGCGCCGGCAAGCAGGGGCGTCGCCTATTGGCCGGGGCGCCGCGGTGGAAAATCTCGCATCATCGTCGCGACCCGCAACGGGAACCTGGTCGCGCTCGATGCCATGACGGGCGAACCGGTCAGGACGTTCGGCGCCAACGGGACCGCGAATTTGAAGACACCGGACATACTCAACGGATCCCCAAACGCCTTTTTTGGATTTTCGTCCCCGCCAACGGTCTTGGGAGATGTCATCGTCACCGGCGGCCGTGTGCAGGAAGCGCCCGCACAGGGAGCCTCCGGCGACGTCCGCGCCTTCGACGTCCGCACCGGCAAGCATCTATGGACCTTCCACAGCATTCCCCAGCCCGGAGAGCCCGGACATGACACCTGGGAAGGAGACAGCTGGAAGCGGCGCTCCGGGGTGAATGTCTGGACCACCATCATCGGTGATGCCGAACGCGGCATCGTTTACCTGCCGCTTGCCGCGCCCACCTTCGATCGCTGGGGCGGCGATCGGCATGGGGAAAATCTGTTCAGCGATTCGATCGTCGCTGTGGATGCCAGGACGGGAAAATATCTTTGGCATTTCCAGACGGTGCATCACGATATCTGGGACCTTGATCTGCCGAGCGCGACTTTGGTCAGCGTGAAGCAGAACGGAAAGGCGGTTCCTGCAATCGCGGTGATGAACAAGACCGCCATCCTCTTCCTCCTCAACCGCGTTACGGGAAGGCCGCTGTTCGAAACCAAAGAGGTGCCGGTCCCCGTCGACACCGACGTTCCCGGGGAGAAGCCATGGCCGACCCAGCCAATGTCCGTGACGCCGCCTCTGGCCAAAACTAGCTACGAGCAGGGCGATGTTGCGAATGTCACGCCGGAGCTGAAGTCCTATTGCGAAAAACTGATTGCGGAAAAGCGCGTGGTGCCTGCCAAGACGTTTCAACCATTGCGGACGGATTCCGCTGTCGCCAGTTTTCCGGGCAGTCTGGGCGGTGTCGATTGGGGCGGCGCGGCGTTCGATCCCGGGCGCGGCATCCTGGTCGCCAATACGAACAATCTTGCGGCCTTGGCCACGCTGATTGCACGTGCCGATGGCAGCTTTGAGATGCGGGACGGATATCTCTATTTCTGGAATCCGAAGACGCGGCAGCCCTGCAACGCCCCGCCCTGGGGGCAGTTGAGCGGGGTGGACGTCAACACCGGCCAGATCAAATGGCAGGTGCCGCTTGGTATCAGCGATGATTTGCCCGCCGATCAGCGCAATACCGGCCGCGTCAATCTCGGCAATCCCATCGTCACGGGCGGGGGACTGGCCTTTATCGGCGCCACGGACGATAGCCGTTTTCGCGCTTTTGAAACGGCAACCGGCAAGCTGTTGTGGGAAGTGAAGCTGCCGGCAACGGCGTCATCAGGCCCGGTCAGTTACCGCGGAAAAGATGGGCGCCAATACATCGCGGTTGTCGCCACCGGCGGCAACAATGCCGGGGTGCCTGCCATCGCAGACGATGTTGTGGCCTTTTCCTTGCCGGCCGGACACTAAGGGGCTGAGACGCCCAACGAATTCAGCTTGTAGGCAAGCGTGTAACGTTCCTCATAGCAGGCGCGTGATGGCACATTGCCCCGATGCAGCACCGCACCGCGCGCGACAACCAGCCGCCCCGGTCGCGGGGTAATCGCAAGTTCAGCGTCCTCTTCATCATTGTAATAGATGGTTTCGCCGCCCCAATCGGGCTGCCATTCCAGGTTCGCATAATACAGCGCCGTGACATGCTGCTCCTCAGGGGCGCTGTCACGGTGGAGATAGTAACTGTCGCCATAGACACTGCAATTGACATAGGCCCGCTGATCGGAAAATTGCTCGTCGGGGAACAATCGTTCAACCGCTTGCTTCAGGCTGCAAAGAAAAGGGTCGACCGCAATTCGCTCCGCCGGAATCTCGGATATCGCGGCAAGGCCGGGCACTCCGGGCCGGCTTTTTTCCTTCCTGAAATAAGGCAAGGTTCGTACGAGGGTGCCGACCTGTTGCACCATCATCGGGTCAACAATGTTGTCGCAGACAAACAGTTCGCGACCGGAGATCAACGACTTGCGGATTTTGAGTTCTGCGCCTGGCATCTTGCTCTCGCGTGGCACGGGTGGTTGCGGTGATAATGTTTCAGGGGTCCGGTCCGATGGCAACGGGCACCCAGCCGCCGGACGTTGTCGATTTGGCGGTTGGCCCTGCCGGGGAGCATCGGCACGGTGCGGGCCGCCTGCGCGCCCGTTGTCTGGCGGCATGACATGGCTTACCAAAAGCACCGCAGCATTGCGGGGTCTGGTCATGCGCTACAGATTTCTTCTGATTGGGCTTGTGCTTCTGACGCAAGGCGCGGTTGCCGAGCCTACGCGCGATGAAGTCATGTCCGGTGCTGTCCGCTGCGCTGGTATCGCGGACAATCGCGTCTGGCTCGATTGTTTCTACGGCTCCGCCCAGCCCATGCGCGCGATTTTGGGACTTGCCACGGCGCCGCCCGCACAGACCAAGCTGGTGCCCCCGCCTGGGGCGGCCTATTCCAGTGCCGAAACCAGCCGATACGCGCCGCCGCAGAAATCGCGCGGCTTCATCGCCGATGTTTTTGGCTCGTCCAAACCTTTTGCCAGCAACGTGCCGATGGAATCCTACAAGTTTGCACGGAACGGGGCCTTCACAGTGGTCCTGAAGAACGGCCAGACCTATCGGCAGGAAGAATCCGACCTGGTATTTGCCAGGTGGAACAGGCCCGCGGGGACCTATCTGGTGACTATTGTCAGCGCCTCCGCCAACTTTGTCCTCAAGGTCAAAGACGAGCCTGGCATCACCTATCATGTCCGCCGCATGTAGCGATGAAAAAGCCCGGGCGAAAAAAGGAAAACACCGCCTTGCCTCCACCCCGTAGCCTGAAAGGCAAAAAGGGTTCGGCGGCTGAAGCAACCCCTGTGCCGTCTTTCCAGGCCGTATCGGCGGCTAATGGTGACCGCACCAGGGTTGTCACGATTACCGATGTCGCCCAGCGAGCCGGTGTTGGCGAGAGCACCGTATCGCGGGTGTTGCGCAATCACGGATCGGTGTCACAGGCGACACGCAGCAAGATACTCAAGGCCGCCGACGAGCTGAACTATGTGCCAAACCGGATCGCCGGCACCTTGGCGTCGATGTCGTCCAAGCTGATCGGCATCGTCGTTCCTTCGGTCGGCAACACGGTGGTGCCGGAAGTTCTTGCCGGCGTGAACACCGTGCTGGAGGCTGCCGGTTTCCAGCCGGTGATCGGGGTTTCGAACTATGACGCATTGCGCGAGGAAGCCCTTATAGAGTCGATCCTCAGCTGGCGGCCCTCAGGCATATTGGTGGCGGGGCTTGAACATACCGATCGTGCGCGGGCGATGCTCAGGGGCTGTGGCGTGCGGGTGGTCGAGCTTCTCGATATAGACGGGGAGGGCATCGATATCGTCGTGGGGTCGTCGCAACGCATGGCGGGCCGCGCAAGCGCCGAGCATCTTCTGGCGCACAGTTACCGGCGCATTGGCTATGTCGGTCATGACATCAGGGGTGACATCCGGGCGGGAAAGAGGCTGGAAGGTTTTCGCGCCGTGTTGCACGAGAATGGCCTGAACTTTGTCGATCAGGAGTTTCATCCCAGCATGGCCTCCTCGGTCGAGGCCGGGCGGGTTGGGGTGGCGCGATTGCTCAAGCGGCAGTCCGGGCTGGATGCGATCTATTTCTCAAATGATGATTTGGCGCTCGGCGGTTACTTCCACTGCCTGGAGCACGACATCTCGGTTCCCCGCGACCTGGCCTTGTTCGGCTATAACGGCCTCGAAATCACGCGGCTCACCCCCCAACCGCTCTCGACAATCCGCACCCCGCGCGTCGCCATGGGCAAGGTGGGCGCCAATCTTCTTCTTTCGGGCGGGCCCTCGACCATTGTTGATGTCGGATTTGAACTGGTGGTGGGCGCAACGACCTGAGCGCCCCTGACCACCGGTGTTGCAAAATTCCCGCGCTGTTCGGCTATCAGCCGTATTCTGGTAGCGCCATCAGCATTTCCATCGCGGCGATGTAAGAAAATTCAACGAAAACAGCATATTATAAGTTTTCAGGGAAAATTCTGGCCGAAATGGTAGCGCTGTCATTTTGTCTTGGCAGCGCTGCCAACTTTCTCTATTACTTTGAGTAATAAACAAAATCCCCGGGGGACTCGATGAATACCAGGAAAGTGAACAAGTTCGCGCTGATGTGCGCTGCCAGCATGCTGGCTCTGACGGCCGGCGCCCGCGCCCAGCAGGAGGCGAACAACAATGTCGAAGCGGTCACTGTCACCGGTTCGCGCGTCATTTCCGACATAACCCTGTCGCCCACGCCGCTGACCGTCGTGACGGCCGAGCAGCTGTCGGCGACCACCCCCACCAACATCCCCGACGGTTTGAACAAGCTGCCAGACTTCATCGGCGGCGCGACGCCGCGCACCCAAGGCAACGGTTCCACCAACAATGGCGGCAATACGCTGAACCTGCGTAACCTCGGCGTGTCCCGCACCCTGGTGCTGTTGGATGGTCAGCGCGTGGCCCCGTCGAATCAGAATGGCACGGTAGATGTAGACACGCTGCCCCAGATGCTGATTAGCCGGGTAGACGTGGTAACCGGCGGCGCTTCGGCGGTTTACGGCTCCGATGCCGTGGCCGGCGTGGTCAATTTCGTCCTCGACAAGAATTTCAACGGCTTCAAATACGATTTCAATGCCGGCATTTCGAAATATGGCGATGCCGCGGAAGAGAAAATCGGCCTCGCCTGGGGTACCGACCTGTTTGGCGGCCGTGGCCATTATGAATTGGCCGCGCGCGTATTCCAGCAGGACATGGTTCCGATCGCCGCGCGTCCTTACGGCTACCAGAACAACAGCTGGGTCGAGGCCGGTGGCGGCACCGCCGCGGCGCCGTTCGTCGACGTGCCCTATGGCCATCTTTTCAACCAGTCGTTGACCGGCACGATCAACTGCGGCGCCACCTGTGCGCTGACCGCCTACACCTTCGGCTCCGCCGGCCAGCTCGTCCCCATGACCCACGGCATCCCCACCACGACAGCGGGCCTGGAACAGGGTGGCGACGGCGGTTATGCCAACCCTGCCGACACGACCTTCCAGTCCCGGCAGCGCC
>JACCXK010000083.1 GCA_013697055.1 Alphaproteobacteria bacterium | reverse complement strand
GTTTCAACCTGGCCGCCATTGCCGCCGGTGGCGCCGCCCTCAGCGGAGATGCTGCCGGCGAAGATGGTCGGGCCATCCGACCACACGACGACCTTGCCGCCATTGCCGCGGGTGATGGCGTCCGCCTTGATCACGGCCTTGCCGATGGTGGCGCTTTGGGCATGGCGCTCGCTGCCCGTGCCCTGAAAATTGCCGCCCACCAGCGCCGTGCCGCCGCCGGCATCGCCAGAAACGTCGATAGTCGCGCCATCGGCGATGGCAACCCCTGCGCCCAGCACCTTGACTGTGCCGCCGGTCTCGCCCGCGCCCTTGCCGGATGCATCCAGGGTGCCGGCATTGGTCGCAGCGCCCTCGCCCGCATCCAGCACGATCTCGCCATTCACGTTCTGCGCCGTGGTGGCTTCGACCATCCCTGTGTTGTTGATCACCGCTTCCTGCACGCCGGCGGCGGCGCGCGCGGTCATCAGCACCTTGCCGACCTGGGCCTGGATCGTGCCGCTGTTGGTGACGCTGCCGGTTTGCGAGGAGGCGCCGACCGCATAGCTCAGCAAATGGTCGCCGTCGAAATCCACGGTGAAGGTGTCGGTGCCGCCCAAGACGACATGGCCGGCATTGGCAGTGATCAGGCCGCGATTGGTGACGCGCGGCGCCGACAGGATGACCGAGCCGCCGCTGTTGGCGCTGATCTTGCCGTTGTTGACGATCTCGCCCCTGCCGCCGGAGAAATTGTAGCGGCCCTGGAGGAAATCCTGGTTGGCAAGGTCGGAGGTGGTCGCCAGCAAGCCGCCGACATTGACGCGCGCATTGTTGCCGAACAACACGCCGTTGGGATTGAGCAGCCAGACCTGGCCGTTGGCGCGGATGGAGCCGTCGATGGTGGAGAGGTTCGAGCCGATGACCCGGTTCAGGGTGATGGCGGACGCGTTGGGCTGATTGAACTGGACGGTGGCACCGGCGCCGACCGAAAAATCCTGCCAGTTGATGATCGCCTTGTTGCTGCTTTGGTTCACGATGGTGGTGGCGCCCGAGGCCGCCACCTGGGCCTGGCCGGCAACCACGGAGGCGCCGACCGGCTGGGCCACGGCCTGGGAAAGGCCCATCGCCAAAAACGGAATTATACTCGCTGTTTCCATAACATAGCGATGGACGCGCAGGCGCGGGCCGGCCTTTTTCAGGACTTCTGTGTTACCCACGGCAATCCCCTGGGCTCCTGGAAACAGAGCCCCCCAAAGCCAGTAAAAAGGAAGCGGACGCAACACGCAATGTTTCTCGACATTTGCATAGTGCCGCAGCGGAATCCGACAAATTGTCAGTGCTGTAAGCACCTATTGCCAAAGGGCGGAATTGCCGAAGCCCGGCAGCGCGCCGGCGTCCACGGGTGGCGGCGGCGGTGGCGGCGGCGCCCCGTTCAGCATCCCTGGAATGATGGGTCCGCCGCCGCTTTCGCCGGACGAACCGCCATCCAGGCTGGCGACCACTTCGCTGGTGGCCTTGTCGGAAGAGTTGGGCTCTTCAGCAGGCTCACCGTCGGCCGTGGTGTTGCTGTCGGCCAAGGGGCTCCCGCCCGGCGGTGGCGGAGGCGGCGGCGGCGGCGGCACCGGCGGCTGCGGACCGGCGGGAGCGTCGGGCGCGTCCCCCAGCTGGGGGTTCAAGGGTGAACTGCGCGGCTGGTTCGCGGCCGTGAAGCTGGTCAGCACGGTCGCGGCATCGTTGGACAGGTCGCCTGTCACCGGTGGCGTCACTGGTGGCGTCACGGGCGGCGTGATCGGCGGCGTCACGGGCGGTATGACAGGCGGTGTCGGCGGCGGCGTCACCGGTTGTTGCGGCGGCGCTAGCGGCGGTGACGGCGGGCCGGCCCCCACCCTCAGGGCGCCGTTGACGAAGGCCAAGCCATAACCGTTGCTGACCGAAAAACTGCCGGCGCGGATGGTGATGGCATAGACATTGTCGGCCGCAGACGCAGGCGCGCCCGCGCTCGCCAGCAGGGGCGAGCCGCTGAAGATGGCGTTCGTATCGCCCAGGAAGGCGCCAGCGACACCGGGCTGCAGCCCCGACGCGGTATAGTCATTCTGCAAGGTGGCGGTGATGTCCTGGCCCGATGCCTTGCTGAGATCGCCGGCGATCAGGGTGATGATGGGCTGATAGGCGAAGTAGTAACGGTTGTGGAGATCGTCAAAGCCGCCCGAATAGGTGGTGTTCCAGGTCGCGGTGATGCCGCTGTCGAGGCCGCCGAACACATCGCCTTGCGGACCAGCGGAATAGATCTGGAAATGGCCGCCTTCGCCGAAGGACAGCGCGCTGGAACCTGTCTGGTTGATGAAGTGCCCGCCCGCCGTCAGGGTGATGTCGCCGCTGCTGCTGAACAGATTGGCGTTGCTGACATCAAACAGCCCGCCCGTCGCCAGGGTCAGGTCGCCCGCCGCGACCAGGGTGATGGGCCCATTCGACCGCACCGTGTCATATACGGTCAGGCTGGGACGGGTCGTGCCGGTGGGATCGGCGACATGGACGGTGACACTGGCGTTCGGCGTGAAGTCGGAATCGCCGTCATTGCCCTGCAGCCCGAGGACGATGGTGTCCACGCTGTTGGCCAGCGAAATTCCGTTGGCCTGATAGCTGGTCAGCGAAATCGGACCGGTGATCGCATTGTTCGGATTGTCGAGCGTAATACCGCCGCCATTGGAGTAGGCGATCAAGGCTTCGGCAGCCAGCGAAGCGGCGCCAGTCTGGGTTATCTGCCTGTCGGCAAACAAGGTCAGCGCGCCGTTGCGCACCACGACCTGGCCGCCATTGGGATCGGCGATATGCAGCTCGGCCGAACCGCTTTCCGTATCGAAAGCTTCCACGATCAAGCTGCCGAATACCGAGGAAGCGCCCAGCGTGGTGGTACGGCCATTTACAAAGGAAACATTGCCATCCGCGGTGGTGAACCGCGCCACGCCTTCGACCTGATTGCCCGGGTCGATGTTGTCAGCAAAAATGGAACCCAGCGTGATCCCGTCGCCCTCATGGTCGGTTGACAGGGTGAGGTCCTTCACCGCGATGCCGTAATCCTGTTCGATGGTGCGGAAACCGGCGAGGGTGAAATTGCCGGTTGTCGGAGTACTGCTGTCGGATACCAGATCCACGCTGACCTGCGGCGCGCCGTCTGCGGTACCCTTCTTCAAGATGACGTTGTTGAGAGCCCGCAGATACACATCGCCGCCGAACGTCTTGACGGAAAGGCCGATCGGGCTGGAGGCGGAATTGACGGTGTCGATGGTGAGGAACTGGCCAGAGGTGCCGACGCCGCCGCTCAACCCACCCGGACCCTCCTTCACGTTGAGGTAGATGGTGGCAGCGGTCAGGGTCCCGGAACCGGTGATGGCATTGGTGTCGGAGGTTCCCGCTCCGCCATTGAGTCCAGGATCGTTGGCGATGAGGCCGATGGTGCCAGGCTCCGAGCTGCCATTCTCGGCGGCAATATTCGCGTCCACGATCAAGGAGCCGGCTACGTCCAGGACTATCGCGTTGGCTTCAGTACGAATGGGGGCGCTCACCGTGACGCTGCCAAGCGCGGCCAGCGAGAAGGCGCCGCCGCCAAGGTCGATCCCGGTATCGATATTCAGCATGCCGGAATTGGTGGAAAGGATATCCAGATCGGTGCCGGGGACGATCGCGCCGCCGGCATAGAGGAAGTTCGATCCCGTGTTCGTGCCCAGGGCGGCGGACAATCCGCTGAGCATGCTGGAATAAGTGGTACCGCCGGAAAGAATGCGCAGATGATTGCCGTACAGGTCGGCGCCGCTCACATTGCCGGCGGGATTCTGGACAAAGGTGTTGGCCTTGACGGCGTTTGCATTCACATAGGTCAGGAGATTCTGCGTGCCTGAGAAGGTCCCCGCCGGCTGAAGCATGTAGTAATAGCCGTTGGCGCCGGTCGTGGCTGATCCGGCCGCTTTTCCGTCGATCAAGGCGGAAACCGCAACCGCGCCCGACGGGCCGGATGCCAGCGGCGTGACGGCAGCATCGCTATAGGCGATACCCGATATCGCCTGCGGCGGGCTGGAATAACGCCACAGCAGATACGGGTAAAGTCCGCTGCCCGTGCCCCAGGTCGAGCCGCTGAAGCCGCCGGGCAGACTGCCCTGCAGCTGCGCCGTGGTCCGGCCCGACACGCCGGACGCCGAGCCACTCCCCACGCCTGAGGATTGACCGGAGGTCAGCGTGTCCCAGACACTGTTGGTGATCGTCGCTCCGTTGGAGCCCACCAGTCCGCCGATCAGAGACGCGCCGGCGCCGGCGCTCACCGCGCCCGTGGAATAGGCACTGGCTATCGTCGCAGAGCCGTTATTGATTCCCGCCAGCCCGCCGGCAAAGACGCCGCCACCCGCCAGAGTGACCGCGCCCATGGCATAGACGTTGGCCATGCTTCCATCATTCTGCCCGATCAGGCCGCCGATACGGCCATTGCCGCCGCCGCCGCCGCGGACTGCACCGATGGCGTAGGAATTTGTAATACTGCCGGTACTGTCGCCCACCAGCCCGCCCACATAGGCGCTGCCGTTGCCGGCGCTGACCGTCGTGGTGGCAAAGCTATTATTGATCGAATTGCCACCTTGGTGTCCGACAAGCGCGCCGACATGGAACGCGCCCGCGCCGGCGGTGACCGAACCGCCAACCATGCCGACATTCGAGATTATGCCGCTCGAGTAACCGAACAGCCCCTGATAGTTGGAGGTACCCCGGCTGATCGACAGATTCGAAATGGTGTTGCCCAGGCCATCGAAGAAGCCGCCGAAGCCAAAGCCGGAGCCTTGAATATTACCGCCCGCGTCCACGCCCAGCGGCACAAAATTGGTGGTGTTGGACGCATCCAGCGAGTTCGCCAGCGCATAGTTCGAAGTGCCGCTGAGCAGATCGCTGTTGACCGCCTGCAGCTGCGGCATGGTGAAGATCAGCTTGTAGGGGATGTTGATGCCCGTGCTGACGATCAACACAGAACCAGCCTGGTTGACGGGCAGATAGGGCGAGGTCCGATTGCCGCCATTCGCCCAGATGGAGGAACTGAAGCCCGTGGGCAGTGCGGTCGTCAACTGCGTCGTGGTCAAGCCGATGGCGCCGGACCCGGACGTGTCGACGGTGGTGGCTTCGGTGTCCCAATAACCGTTGGTGACCGGGGCCGTGTTGAAGTTGAAACCTATCAAGCCGTTGGTCGCGGTGCTGCCGGTGACCACGCCGGTCGCATAGACGTTGCTGATGGTGTTGGGGGTGAAATATTGGCCTATCAACCCGCCAACATGGTCGGTACCGCTGACAGCGCCGGTGGCGTAGGCGTTGAAAATGCCGCCACCATTGTCCTGACCCACCAGCCCACCGATATCGGTGCCGCCGCTGACCGCGCTGGAGGAAAAGGACTTGTTGATTGTGCCCAGATGAATGCCCACCAGCCCGCCGCTCACGCCGCCGCCGCCGCCGACCGTGCCGGTGGTGTAGGCGTTGGTGATGACACCGTAATTGATGCCTGCCAATCCGCCGGTATAGAAGGCGCCATTAACGGTGCCCGAGAAGTAGGCGTTGCTGATGACGCTGCCATAGTGGTTCCGCCCCACCAATCCGCCGGTTGCGTAACTGCCGGTGACATTCCCTCCCACCATGCCGATATCGCGTATCGTGCCGCTGGAAAATCCGAAGAGGCCTACAAAGCTGCTCTCAGGACCCGAAGGCAGGTTGAGAGAGAAGTTGGAAATGGTGTTGCCCAGCCCGGTGAACAGGCCGGTAAAGCCATTGCCGGCATTGACCGCATTGCCGGCGCCATCGGTGCCGATGGCCGTCCAGGTCGAGACGTTGGTCGCGTCTTGCGATGTGGCCAGGGCATAATTGCCGCCGAGACCGCTATTGATGTTCTGCACGCCGGCCATGCTGTAGAGCAAGGTGTAACTGACAGCATTGGAACTGCCGCCGCTGGTGCTGATGCTCAACGTGCCGCCATTGTTGGACGGGCCGTAATCAATACGGCTGCCGGGCGCGAAGAAATAATCGCCGCCGCTGCCGCCGTCGTTGACGTAGAGCGCCAGGGCGCCCGCGCCTGTGATGTTGATGGGCGCGTTGACATAGACCGAGTGGTAGGCGTCCAGCGTCAAGGCCGCAGAGGTGCTCCAGCTGAGCGGTGCATTGATGATGATATCGCCGCTGCCCGCAGGGTTCTGCGTACCGGGACCGCTGGCGCTGCTGGCCGTGGTCTGCAGGGTGACGTTGCTGCCCGCGCCCAGCGAGGAATTGATGGTGGACGCCGCATTGTTGTCCACGGTGAGATCATAGGGATCCAGCAGCCAGGTCCCGCCCACCCCGGCATCAACCGACGAACCGGTGATGTCGAGCATGTGCCCCGAAGTCTCGACTTGACCACCATGGCCGCTGGTTGCACCGGCACGTGCGCTGATGCTGCCGGCGAATTGCGTGGTGCCGTCGGACCACACCGCCACCTTGCCGCCATTGCCGCGTGAGATGGCGTCGGCCTTGATGCTGGCCTTGCCGATGGTGGTGGTCTGGGCATGTTGTTCGTGGCCCTTGCCCTGGAAGTTGCCGCCGATCAGCGCCGTGCCGCCGCCCGCATCGCCCGAGGCATCAATAATCGCGCTGTCGGGGACGGCCACGTCTTTACCCAGCACCTTGACGGTGCCGCCGGTCTCGCCCGCGCCCTTGCCGGACGCGT
>JACCXK010000063.1 GCA_013697055.1 Alphaproteobacteria bacterium | reverse complement strand
TTTCGCCTACCGCACCGCGGCCGAACTGTTCGGCCAGATGTTCTCGCTGATGCTGGAAAGCCGCGAGCGACGCGAATCCTCCGATTACGAGACCCGCGCCCGCACCGCCATCGACCGCATGATGGCGACCATGGCGCAGGATGTGAGCCTGCTGACCAATGCCCAATGGCTGGGCGACACGATCTTCGACACCATTCCCGCTGACGGCGTGGGCGTCTGCCTGAACGGTACGATCGCGCTGACGGGCCTGGCGCCGAACCACGCCGAGTTCGGCAAGATCGTTGCCTTGCTGAACGAAAAGTCGCAAGGCCAGGTCTTTGCCACCGACAGCATCCAGGGCTTTATTCCCGAAGCGGCCGCCTATGCCGACCGTGCCGCCGGCCTGGTCGCGATTCCGCTTTCGCTCAATCCGCGCGATTATGTGGTGCTGTTCCGCAGCGAACAGATGCGTGCGGTGCGCTGGGCCGGCAATCCGGAAAAGCCGGTGGAGCTGGGCCCGCATGGCGACCGCCTGACACCGCGCAAGAGTTTCGAGCTCTGGTCCGAACTGGTGAAAGGCAAATCGCTGCCCTTCAGCGCCGCCGAGCGGCGCGTGGCCGAAGGCCTGCGCATCGGCATGCTGGATGTGCTGGTGCGCCTGTCGGATGCCGCCGGGGTCGAACGCGCCCGCGCCCATGAGCGCCAGGAACTGCTGATCGCCGAACTCAATCACCGGGTGCGCAATATCCTGGCGCTGATCCGCGGGTTGATCTCCCAGTCGCGCGGCAATGCCGAAAGCGTGGAAGGCTTCATCGCCACCCTCGATGACCGCATCAAGGCGATGGCGCGGGCGCATGACCTGATCACCACCGACCGCTGGGGTCCGGCGCGGCTGGCCGACATGCTGGAGACGGAGACGGCCGCCTATCTGGGCGCCAAGCGCCAGCGTGTCGCCTTCGACGGTCCCAATATCCTGATCCAGCCGGCCGCCTTCACCAGCCTGGCGCTGGTATTCCACGAACCGACCACCAACGCCGCCAAATATGGCGCCCTGTCGGACAATGGCACCGTATCGGTGGGCTGGAAGCTAGGCGAGGGCGGCGACCTGTTGATTGACTGGGAAGAAAAGGGCGGCCCCGCCGTCACCGCGCCCACCCGCCGCGGCTTCGGCTCCACCATCATCGAACGCTCGATTCCCTTCGACCTGGGCGGCAAGGCGGACATCGCCTATCCGGTGACCGGCCTGCATGCCCGCTTCACCGTGCCGGCTCGCCACCTGGCGGGTTTGGCCAAGACCGCCAGCGCTTCGGCATCGGCGGGGGTGGACACAATGAACGCCCAGCCGCTGGAGAGCCGCCATGTGCTCTTGGTAGAAGACAGTATGATCATCGCCATGGATGCGGAGGAGGCATTGAAGGAAATCGGCGCCGCCAAGGTCGTGGTCGCCGCCAGCGTGGCGCGCGCGCTTGGTGCGCTGGAACGCGGCGGACTGGATTTCGCACTGTTGGACCTGAACCTCGGTGCGGAGACCAGCCTGCCGGTGGCGGACATGCTGGTGCAGAAGAAAATCGCCTTCGCCTTTGCCACCGGCTATGGCGAAGATTCCGGCTTGGACCAGCGCTATGCCGGCGTGCCGGTGCTGAAGAAGCCTTACACCGCCGACCAGTTGCGCCAGGCGCTGGCGGGCAAGGTATGACATCCGTCCGCGACAGGCTGCGCGAGGCGACCGCGGAAATTCACCAAGCGCTGCACGGCGCCGCGCCCTTTGCCCGCATTGCCGAAGGCGAGATGGACCGGCAAGGGTATGGCGCGCTGCTGCAAATGCTGCACCGCTATCATGTGATGATGGCAGGCCCTTGCGAGGCAGGCGCGGCCGCACTGGCGGCGCCCGAGCTGGCGCTGGCGCATCGGGCCCGCATCGCGGCGCTGGAACAGGACATGGCATTTCTGGGCGTGAAGCCCGAGCGCGGGGCAGTGGACATCGCCGGCAATGCCGGCTTTTGCATCGGCTGCCTTTATACGGTCCAGGGCTCCACCTTGGGCGGCAAGGTGATTTTCCGCCAGCTGGACAGGTTGCTGCCCACCAGCGATGGCCGCCGCTTTTTCGAAGGCACGCCACAGGATAGCGCCCATTGGCGATTGCTTTGCCAAAAGCTGGAACAGCAGGATCGCTTGTGCGAGGTGGTGGAAGGCGCGCATCACGCCTTCGCACGCTTCGGCGCGCTGGTCAGCGCCGTCAGCGAAAATCCGGTCCCACGGCCCAGATCACCAGCGAGCGGCGCACGCCTGATTCAATCGGCGTGACCTGGTGCAGCACATTGGCCGGGAAGGCGACTAGGGTGCCGCGCGCGCGTGGCGCGGTGTCGATCAGGTTGCCGGCGCGGATCTGCAACTCGCAGCCCTGGTAATCGGAAGGATCGCTGAGCTGCAGGCTCAAGGTCAGCTTGCGCGGTTCCTGGCTGGGATCGCTGGCATCGCGGCCGTAATCCTTGTGCCAGTCGAAATGGCCGCCTTCAGGTCCGCCATACCGCGCATATTGCAGCATCGCCAGGCCCGACAGGTCGTAACGGAAGAAGCGCTCGTTCAAATCCAGCACCGCCTGTTCCAGGCGGCTGTACACGCTTTCGGTTTCTGGACCGCGCGGCACCCAAGCGACCTTGGTGCTGCGGATATTTTCATAGCCGCGGCCGCTCGACAGTTCGGCTTTTTCCAGCGCCAGCCCGTCGCCCAGCCGCACAAGTCCGTCCAGCTCGGCCGTACTGAACAGGCCCTGCCAGACGGCCAGCGCGCCGCTTAAAGCCGGTGATCCCCCCAATGCGCCCCCGAGCATCTGTTTTACTGTGCCAGTGATGGATGCGGCGACATCTTACGACAGAACGGGAACACAAGGAACGAAAAGTTTGCGTCGCTCACACGCTCAGAAGCGATAACCCGCCATGCCCATCACCGTGACATTGGTGTCGCGGATGCTGATGGGGCTGAGGGCGGCATCGCCCAACAGGCGTGTGACGCCGACATCGGTGCCGATGAACCAATGGTCGTTGAAGCGGTAAATCAGGTTGGCCCCGGCCCGTACATCCTTGAAGCCGCTGGCGGCATTGAAGCGCGGAAAGATGGAGGCGCTCGCCTGGGCCGGGGTAACGCCGAAATAGGTCTGCATATATTGGTCGTCCGCCCAGGTGGCGCGGATATGCGGCATCAGGATCAGCCTCTTGCCCAAGGGCAGCGCCGATGACAGGCCGAGTGTCCCCGTCACGCCATGGTTCAGGGATTTGACGGCGGAGACTTCGACATTGAACAGGCTGAGGCGCGTGGAGGCGAAGGCGCGAAAGCCGGGCGAGGCCTTGATCGTTCCCAGGCCCTTCAACCGGTCATCGCCGGATTCGAAAATCCCGCCGCTGGAGTGATCCTTGCGACCGGCATCAATGGTGAGCCCGCCGCCGAAGCGGAATTTCCTGAGATGTCCGGTTACGCTGATTCCGCCTTCGCCCAGGCTGATGGTGTCGCGCCAGCGCACCGCGACAAACGGCAATGGCCGCGCGATGCTGCGGTCGCTGCCTTCGAAGCTGGGCCGCGAGGCCACAGCAGCGCCCAGGGTGACGTCCCATTCGCGCGGCTTCTCGCGGCCGCGCAATTGCGCATGCGCCGGCGTGCACAGCAACGCGGCTGCGGCCACACCAATAAGCAAAGAACGGCTCTCCACCGCTTTAGCGATACAGGCTTTGGCGCACCCGCGCCATGGCGGCTAGCCCAGGTTCTGAATCTGGCTGGAAGCCAGCATCAGCTTGGCGACACTGAGTTCGCCGCTGGCGTCCAATGTGTTCAGGAAGCTGCGGGTGCGTTCCAGCGCATCGCCCTGGGCCTTGGCCCAGGATTCCACATTGCCGCCGCCGGCCAGCAGTTTTTTGGTGATGCCGCGCTGGGATTGCGACAGGTCGTCCAGCAGGCGCCGCAGCGCCAGCCGGTCCCAATGTTCGGGCGGCGCATAGCGGTTAGCCAGGTTGCGCAAGCGGTCCAGGCCCAATGTCTCGCCAAGCTGGAAGAAGATGGGCGCCACCTTGTCCGGCGGCGTCCTGGTTTCATGGGCCAGCAGCGCCACGTCCAACGCCGCCGCCAGCGGATTGAGCAGCACCATGTCGCGCGCCAGGTCTTCGGGTACGCCCAGGCCGGTCAGTTCGGCGATGCTGGCCTGGTCGGCTTCCGTCATTTTGGTGTTCTCACGCAGCGCTTCCACCCCGGCGCGGTATTGCGCCACGGTGTCGGCGATGGGCGCGTCACCTGGCATATGCGCCAAGAACCAGCGCGTGGCGCGGCGGAACTGGTCGGCGATGCCGGAATAAAGCCCGGTCTGCACCGCGGCATCCACTTTCAAATCCAGCGCGTCGATGCGGGCCTTGAGCGCCGTGAGGCCAAAGGCGCCGTCACTGAGGACAAAACTGCGCGCCACCTGCGCCGAGGACAGGCCGGTGACCTCGCGGGTGCGCAGCACGAACACGATGCCCGCCAGGTTGACGATGGTGTTGATCAGGACCGTGCTGACGATTTCGCGGCGCAGGCGATGGCGGCCGGGCTCGCCCGGAAAGGCAGCCACGGCGGCGGGCGGGAAATAGCCGGACAGCAGGGATTCAAACACCGGATCGTCGGGCAGGGCGCTGGCCAGCACTTCGGCATCCAGGTCGAGCTTGGCATAGGCCAGCAGCACCGCCAGTTCGGGCCGGGTCAGGCCCTTGCCGTCATGCGCCAAGGCGTTGAGCGCCGCATCGCCGGGCAGGAATTCCACCCCGCGATCCAGCTTGCCGCGCGATTCCAGGTCGCGCATCAGCCGGCCTTGCGCATCCAGGTCGTGGGTACCGCGCTGCTCGGCTACCGACAGGGCCAGGGTCTGGTTGTAATTGTCGGCCAGCACATGCTCGGCGACATCGTCGGTCATGGAGGCGAGCAGGACGTTGCGCTTGTCTTCGCTGAGTTCGCCGCGCATCACCGGCCCGCCCAGCAGGATCTTCAGATTCACTTCATGGTCGGAGGTATCGACGCCGGCGCTGTTATCGATCGCGTCGGTCTCGATGCGCACGCCGGAGCGGGCCGCCTCGATGCGGCCCAGTTGCGTGACACCCAGATTGGCGCCTTCGCCCACCACCTTGCAGCGCAAGTCCGAGCCATTGACGCGCACTGCGTCATTGGCGCGGTCGCCGGCTTCCAGGTTGGTTTGCGAGCTGGCCTTGATATAGGTGCCGATGCCGCCGAACCACAACAGGTCGGTCTGGGCTTTCAGCAGCGCGTTGATCAGCGCCGGCGGCGACAGCGTATCGGCATTGGCGCTGATCAGCGCCTTCACTTCGGGCGACAGGGGAATTTCCTTCAGGGTGCGGGGGAATATCCCGCCGCCCTTGCCGATCAATTCCTTGCTGTAATCGTCCCAGGAAGAGCGAGGCAGGGCGAACAGCCGCTCGCGCTCGGCGAAGCTGGTGGCGGCATCCGCATTGGGATCCAGGAAAATGTGGCGGTGATCGAAGGCGGCCATCAGTCGGATATGCTTGGACAGCAACATGCCATTGCCGAACACGTCGCCCGACATGTCGCCCACACCCACCACGGTAAAGTCGGTGGATTGGATATCGGTGCCCAATTCGCGGAAGTGGCGCTTGACCGCTTCCCAGGCGCCGCGGGCGGTGATGCCCATTTTCTTGTGGTCGTAACCGACGCTGCCGCCGCTCGCGAAGGCATCGCCCAGCCAGAAGCCGCGTTCCAGCGCGATGCCGTTGGCGATGTCGGAGAAGGTGGCGGTGCCCTTGTCGGCCGCCACCACCAGGTAGGGATCATCGCCATCGGGCCGCAGCACCTCCGGCGGCGGCACGATCTGGCCGTGCTGGTCCAGATTGTCGGTGACGTCCAAGAGGGTGTTGATGAAAATCTTGTAGGCCGCGATGCCAGTGTCCATGAACTGTTCGCGGCTGGGATTGGCGGGCATCAGCTTGGGGAAAAAGCCACCCTTGGCGCCCACCGGCACGATCACGGCATTCTTGACCTGCTGCGCCTTGACCAGGCCCAGGATCTCGGTGCGGAAATCCTCGCGCCGGTCGCTCCAGCGAAGGCCGCCGCGCGCAATGCGGCCAAAGCGCAGATGCACGCCCTCCAGCACCGGGGAATAAACGAAAATCTCCCGCCAGGGACGCGGCGCCGGCAAATCGTCCAGCTTGGCGGACTCGAATTTCATCGCCATGGCCGGGCGGGCCGCGCCATCGGCGCTGTTCTGGAAGAAGTTAGTGCGCAGCACGCTGTCCAGCACATTCTTGAAGCGGCGGATGATGCGGTCATCATCCAGCGAGGGCACGTCCTTCAGCGCCGCTTCGATGCGCCTTTCGATGTCCGCGACCTGAGCGGCACGATCTCCCGCCAAGGCCGGATCGTTCTTGGCATGGAACAGCGCGACCAAAAGCCCGGCGACATCGGGATTGCGGACCAAAGCCTGCTGCATATAGGCGAGGGAGAAGGTCATCGCCGCCTGGCGCAGGAACTTGCCCACGGCGCGCAGGATGGTGATGTCGCGCCAGGCGAGGTTTGCGCCGATCACCAGCTTGTTGAAATCATCGCTTTCCGCGTCGCCGCGCAGCACGGCATCGAAGGCCTCCTGCAAGGGCGCGCGGATGTCGTCCAGCCTGGCCGGCAAGCCGTCGGCCCGCTCCATGGAGAAATCCAGGATCACCGCTTCCTGCCGCCAGCCGGCATCGGCATTGAAGGAGACGGGATAGGAATCCTCCGCGATCACTTTCAGGCCCAGATTCTCGAACACCGGCAGCGAGGCCGACAGCGGCAGCACATCGCCCAGCACATAGAGCTTCAGCCGCACCGCCGGCGCGGCATCGCCTTCGCGCCGCCAGGCGCTGGCGCGCACTTTCATGCCGTCCGTAGCAGCAGCCAGATCCTGCAGCGCCGCCAGGTCGCGCGCGCCTTCATGGGCGGGGAAATTGTCGCGATAGCCGGGCGAAAAGCGGGGGGCCAGCGCCGCCAGCCGGGCCGGGCCTTCGCCACGCCCCAAAGAGGCGCAGACCGCATCGGTCAGGCCATCGTCCCAGGTGGTGATCATGGCGCCGATCTGGCGTTCCAGCTGGCGCACATCCACTTGCGGCAACGGGCCGTCATTGCGGCCGATGATGTAATGCAGCCGCACCAGCGGGCTTTCATCCACCGCCGCCTCGAAGGCGCTGGTGCGGCCGTTGAAGGCCTTGGCCAGCAGGGCATGGATGTCGGTGCGGATCCTGGCGTTGATATGGTCGCGCGGCGCCAGCAGCAGCGCCGAGACAAAACGGTCGAAGCGGTCGAAGCGCAGGAACAGTTTCAGGCGCGGCAGCCCGCCCATGTGCAGGATACCGGTGGCGATCACGTAAAGTTCGTCGGCGGAAACCTGGAACAGTTCGTCGCGGGGGAAAGTATCCAGGATGTGGGTCAGGGCCTTGCCGTCATGGCTGCTGGGCGCCAGCCCGGCATGCGCCATCACCGCCTCGATCTTGCGGCGCAGGAGGGGAATGGCGCGCGGCTGGGCGCTATAGGCGCTGGAGGTGAACAGGCCGACAAAGCGGCGCTCGCCGACAAAGGCGCCGCTGGCGTCAAACGTCTTGATGCCGATATAATCCATATGGGCGCGGCGATGCACCAGGCTGCGCGCCGCGCTCTTGGTGACGATCAAGGGCTCTGAGGAATTCAGGAAGGCGCGCACTTCGGCGGTAAGGCCACTGCGCTCGCCGCTGCGCCCGATCACCCGGGCGGCTTCATCGGCCAGCACGCCCAACCCGCTGCCCTTCACCGGCTCCAGCATGCCATTGGCGCCGTCCTTGCCCAGCACATAGTCGCGGGCGCCGAGAAACGTGAAATGATTGTCCGCCAGCCAGTCCAGGAAGGCGAGGTCCTCGGTGATGTCGACTTGCGGGGGGTGACGCTGAAGATCCTGCCGCGCCGCCGCCAGCCGCGCCAGCATCGGCTTCCAGTCGCGCACCGCAGCCGCGCCTTGCGCAAAGGTTTCGCGCAGCGAGTCCAGCAACTTTGTGCGTGCCTCGGCGGGAATCGCATCGCAGACCAGCGCGATCACACTGGTACGCACACCGCCCAGGTCCATGATGGGATGGAAGGCGGCGCGGATGCGTGCGCCGCCGGCCAGCGCCGCCTGCAAGGTGGAATCAAACAGGAAAGGCCGGTCGTCATTGACACTCAGCAGCACCGTCTCATGGCCCTGCTCCAGCGCCGTGACCAGGCTCTCGCCGCTCCCGCGCTTTTGCGTTTCGGTTTGCAGCGCCATGGCCAGCGCCGCCAACTGATCGGCGCGGCTGCGCAGCACATCATCGGGCACGGCATGGGCAAACAGCGCGTCGAAAAATTCGGCCAGCGCCGGATCGCTCGGCAGAAGCGCGCGCGCTTCCTTGATGCGGTCGGCTGCGTTTTTTGCTTCCTCGGTCTCGGCCGAGCGAATGGCAGTCATCACGGTCATGGAAGCCTCGCGAAGAAACGCGGTGATTTGATCTGCCCATTATAACGGCAATACGATGAACACGCCGTTATTCTGTTAACTTGCGCCCAGCCGCGCTGTGCGGCGTCCGCGCATGGCGCAGTGCAGCATGGTGAGGCCGGCGATTACGCTGCCCGCGACAAGCACGGCGGCGGCGACCCACGCATCCAGCGGCCAGGCGCCCAGCATGGCCGCCGCCGCGATGGCCGCAGATGACGGCAGGATAAAAGCGGAGACACCTTTTGTGTCGCGCAGGATCGCGGCCGCGGCCAGGGCCGGTGCAGCGGCAAAGATGAAAACCAGCGCCGGCGCGGGCAATTCCGGCATGATCAGGAAGGCGCCCGCACCCCAGGCGGCGCCGGTATAAAGAAGCAGCATGCGCAAATCCGAGGCGGCTTCCTGCAGCGGCACCCGCCGCAAGGAGCGGGCAAAGCCCCTGATGTAGTTGCGGGTCATGCCGACAATGCCGATCAGGACCAGGGATCCCCACGCAAAATCCGCTTTCAGGCTGGCGGGGCCCGCGCCCGCCGCGGCCCAGAACAGCACCAAAACGCCCGCCAGCATCAGGGCGATGCAGGCCTGGGGCGAGCGGGCGAGGAATTGGGACAGCTGCATGTTGCGGCTGGCTTCGCCATGAAGCGCGGGCAGGCGCGACAGGGCCGCATGGGGCACGCCGTCATCGAAATTTCGCGGTTGGGGCGCAGGATCAAAGGCCAGGCCGGCGCTATCGATGTCGGTGATGGCCATGCCGGTGCCTCCCCAGGCCGCGCTAAGGAATTGCATCCTTACGCGGTATTAATGATGAGGAGTAGATGATTCGCGCCGGTCAGAACAGCGGGGCATGCGCTTGGCGTTGATCACCGTTTTCGATCTGGAATTTACCGCCTGGGAATGCTCCATGGCGCGCCACTGGCTGTCGCCGGGCGAGTTCAAGGAAGTGGTGCAGATCGGCGCCGTGAAGCTGGATGCCGACAGCTTCGCCCCCATCGCCGAGTTCGATCTGTTGGTGCGGCCGCGGGTGAATTTTCCGCTTGGGCCCTATTTCGAGAAACTCACCGGCATCACCAGCAGCCTCGTCGCCCGCCAAGGCATGGATTTCGCCGCCGCCTTCGCGCTCTTCCTGGAATTCGCCGAGGGCGGTCCCATTGCGTCCTTCGGGCGCGATGACAGGGTGTTGGACGAGAATATCCGGCTCTATGGCATGACCGGTGCGCTCGACCTGCCCGTGTTCTACGATCTGCGCGGCTGGTTCGCGGTCCAAGGGGTGGATCCGCGCGGCATGCACTCTTGTGATATCGGGCCGGCCGTCGGCATCCCGTTTGAAGGCCGCACCCATAATGCGCTCGACGATGCCCGCTCCATCGCCGGCGCCATGGCCAAGATGGCAAAGCGTGGCGCCCGGTTGCGCCCGGCGGCATAAATGTCTGAAGCCGAGCGTTAAGCGAATGAGCGGCAGCGAATGAGCAGCGAGGCTGACAGACTGATCCAGTTGCTGGATTTGAAGCCCCATCCCGAAGGCGGCTATTTCCGCGAGACGTTCCGCGACACGGGCGATGGCCGCGCCCATTCCACCGCGATCTATTTTCTGCTCAAGGCCGGCGAGGTCTCGCGCTGGCACCGGGTGGATGCCGCCGAGGTCTGGCACTTCTACCGCGGCGCGCCGCTGGAGCTTCGCATCGGCAAACAGACCTATATGCTCGGTCCCGACATAGACGAAGCGCAGGTTCCGCAATTGGTGGTGCCGCCGAACGCCTGGCAGGCGGCGCGCAGCCTGGGCGATTACACCTTGGTGGGATGCACCGTGGCGCCGGGTTTTGAATTCTCGAGATTCGAAATGGCGCCCGACGGCTTCACGCCGGACTAGAGCGCCGGCGAAACACTCGCCGACACGATTGGAATACCGTCATGCCCCGCGCCGCCCGGCCCATAGATGCGGGTGCTCACCACCTGGCCATCCTTGTCGATGCGCTTCTCCTCGCGCGCCAGATCCTTCCAGCGGCGATTGCTCAGGCACACTTCCGGCCCGGCCGTGGTGCGGCTGGCGGTCGAGGTCATCGGCCGGCGGCAGGTCACGCCATCGGGATCGCCGGCGCCGGACGGGTTGGCGACGGTGGGACGCAAGGTAACGCTTTTGCCGTCGGCGCTGAGATCCTGGCCGGTCATGGTCAACCGCGCCCAGACATTGTTGTGCATGCAGAGTTTGGGACCCACGCCGCCGCTCGCCAGCGCCTGGGGCGCGCGGCAGACAATCGCATCGGGATTGCCGTCGCCGCTGGGCGTCACCGCCAGCACCGGGGCATTGGCGTCGTCCAGCGCGGCAAACGCCGGGGTGGCGAGAAACAGGATCAGGAAAGCTGGAAACATGCGCATCACGTGTCTCCTTGCAGTTGCGAAAGCCTATCATAATCCCGCGTTCTTGCGCCCTCAAGGTACCAAAACAGGCGCGACAGGCGCGGACAATCGGCTATTGTCCCGCCAACCAAGGATTTAGCGGGGAGTGACGAGATGAAGTTTTTTGCAGGCGCCGGCTTTTTGATGCTGGCGGCGACGGCCGCCTATGCACAGGCTGACCGGCTGGCGATCCAGTCAGAGCCGGCCAGAAACGGAACCCCGGCCTGGCACCTGGGCCCATCCTTTCCCGATCCCACCGGCTTCACCATGGTGGAAGCCGACGGCACCGTGACGGTCATTCCGCGCGATCAGCGCCCCCAACGCGGTCGCACGCCCGGCGGCGCCGGCGGCGCCCAATGCGCCCATTCGCCCATGTGCGGCCGCAAGAACGGCGCCAAGCGCAACGAACTGGCCCGCGTCGAATATGACCAGACCATGGGCTACAAATTTTCCTATCCTTATTTCGTGCCCAAGGGCATCGGCGGCATCCCGTCGGTGGCGCTGGATTCCAAGGGCAACCTCTGGGTCTTCAAGCGCTCGCCCGCCGGGGTGGTGCAGCTGATGAAGTTCGGTCCTGATCACAAGCTGGTGCTGGAAGTGCCCGAAAGCGAAATCGGCCACCAGGACAAGGCCCATGGCATGGCGGTGGACAAGGACGACAATGTCTGGATCACCGACAACGGCCAGGCCACGGTGATGAAGCTGTCGCCGCAAGGCAAGCTGCTGATGACCATCGGCACCAAGGGCAAGCCCGGCGATTGGGTCGAGGACAAGGGCCAGCGCCTGCTCTGGCAACCGGTGATGCTGGCGTTCGCGCCGAACGGCGACGTCTATATCGGCGGCGGCCATGCCAATGAGAGCCCCAATGACGTGGACGGCCCTGATCCCGCCAATGTCGAAGGCGTGGCGCGGGTGGTGCACCTGACCAAGGACGGCAAGTTCGTCGGCCAATGGTTCGGCAATGAAGTGGGGCAGGGCAAGTTCGACTCCACCCACGGCTTTGCCATCGATCCCACCAATGGCGATGTCTGGATCGGCGACCGCGAGCAGTATCGCATCGTCGTCTATACCGCCGACGGCAAGTTCGTGAAGACCTTGCAGATGAAGAATCTGGTCTGCGCCCTGAACTTCGACCACAAGGGCAATCCCTGGATGGCGTCGGGCCAGGACGGCCAGTTCCAGAAGATGACCCGCGACGGCAAGATCGTGGGCGCGATCGGCAACGGCATGGGCGTGGGCACGGGCCAGTTCACCGAAGCCAGCTATTGGGTGTTCGATCCCAAGGACAATCTGATCGCGGGCGATACGTCTGTCGGCCGCGTGACGGTGATGAGCAAGTAAACCAACTTGTCATGGCCGCCCTTGAGGCGGCCATCCATCTCGAAGCTGCACCATGGATGGCCGGGTCAAGCCCGGCCATGACATATTGGTGGTTGGCTACTTCACCGCAACGTCGCGCGGCGATGCTGCCAAGAGCCGGCTCAACTCCTGCTGGATCGCCAGCGACGAAGCATGGCCTTCATGGCCTTCGCCGGGCACGAAGCTGACCAGCAAGGTCTGGCCCGAAAGCGTGATGGTGGGCTTGCCGCCCTCGGCCACCTTCACGCTGTTGATACGTTTGGCCAGGGTGCGGTGGCCGGTGGGATTGGCGGCGAGGTACCGCTCGATCCCCATGGCGGCATTGACCATGGCGTCGAAGGCGCGGCCGCGGGTCTCCGCATCCGCCGACAGCACGGCCGGGTCTGCCGAAAATTTGAGCGCGACGTTCTGGACATAGGTGAGATGGCTGGCTTCGTCGCCAAAGGCGGTCTGCAGCTCGCCGGCCGAGACTGCCAAGGTGTCGGGCGCGGGCGCTATCCCCTGGTAGGTGGCGGGCAATCCTTGCGGCGCGTCCTGGGTGTACAGCGTCATGCCGCCCCACACCGAGACCCGGATGGCCGTCGTGCCGGTGTCGTATTTCAGCAGCTTTGCGCCCAGCGAGCCGCGATCCATGCTCAGCACGAAATTCTCCGCGCGTCCCGAAAAGCGCAGCAGATATCGGGCCGGCCCATAGGGCGCCAGGGTGAAGTTGCCGTCGCCCGCACTGTAAAGGCCCGGCTGCAACGGACCGACGCGCTCGGCGGCCAGGCGTGACGCCATGCCCGGCGGCACACCGGGTGGGGCATCGGGCTGCGCCAAAGCGAGCGACGTGCTTGCCAAGAGCAGGGTCAGGATTGCGACTTTGGTTCTCACGCGACTCTCACAGCGGTTGTTTCCGCCATTGGCTGGCGACGTCACCAACCCCCTTCATTGCTTACGATAATGGCATTCCATTGGGGCAAATTTAAGGGCGTCCGGAGGGGGGTGAGGCACGGTCGCGCCTTCCTTTCGGGCCAAATTATGACTAAACGGGAAGCCGTTAATCATTATCGATGGGGGCTTTTCGTGACGCAGAGCTTGGACAGTTTCAAGTGCCGCAAAACCTTGAAGGTCGGCAGCAAAAGCTATGTCTATTTCAGCCTCACCGCGGCCGAGAAGAACGGCCTCAAGGGCATCAGCAAACTTCCCTATTCCATGCGGGTGCTGCTGGAGAATCTGCTGCGCTATGAAGACGGCCAGACCGTCACCAAGGACGACATCAAGGCGGTGGTGGACTGGGGCAAGAAGCGCACATCCGACCGCGAGATCGCCTTCCGCCCCGCGCGCGTGTTGATGCAGGACCTGACCGGCGTGCCGGCGGTCGTGGACCTCGCCGCCATGCGCGATGCGATGAAGACCCTGGGCGGCAATCCCGAAAAGATCAATCCGCTGGCGGAAGTGGACCTGGTCATCGATCACAGCGTGATGATCGACAATTTCGGCCAGAAGGATTCCTTCAAGAAGAACGTCGCGGTCGAATATGAACGCAACCAGGAGCGCTACCAGTTCCTGCGCTGGGGCCAGCAGGCCTTCGCGAATTTCCGTGTGGTGCCGCCGGGCACCGGCATCTGCCATCAGGTCAACCTGGAATATCTCGCCGAGACGGTGTGGGTGCGCAAGGGCAAGGACGCCAGCAAGAAGAACATCGAATATGCCTTCCCCGACACGGTTGTGGGCACCGACAGCCACACCACCATGATCAACGGATTGGCGGTGCTGGGCTGGGGCGTGGGCGGCATCGAGGCGGAAGCCGCCATGCTGGGCCAACCCATCTCCATGCTGATCCCGGAGATCGTGGGCTTCAAGCTCACCGGCAAGCTGCGCATCGGCGTCACCGCCACCGATCTGGTGCTGACCGTGACGCAAATGCTGCGCAAGAAGGGCGTGGTGGGCAAGTTCGTGGAATTCTACGGCCCCGGCCTGGACGAACTCACACTCGAAGACCGCGCCACCCTGGCCAACATGGCGCCGGAATATGGCGCGACCTGCGGCTTCTTCCCGATCGATTCCGAAACCGTCGCCTTCCTCAAGAACACGGCGCGCAAGCCGGCGCGCGTGGCGCTGGTGGAGAAGTATGCCAAGGCCCAGGGCCTGTGGCGCACCGCCAAGAGCCCCGATCCGGTCTTCACCGACACGCTGTCGCTGGACATGGACACGGTGGAGCCCTGCATGGCCGGTCCGATGCGTCCCCAGGACCGTGTCGCGCTGGGCGGCATCTCGGGCAATTTCGCCGAGCACCTGATCAACACCTGGAAGAAGGAAGACACCGCCAACAAGCGCGCCAAGCTGGAAGGCAGTGAAGCTTCCATCGGTCATGGCGATGTGGTGATTGCCGCCATCACCTCCTGCACCAACACGTCCAATCCCAATGTGATGATGGGCGCCGGTCTTTTGGCGCAGAAGGCGGTCGCGCGCGGCCTCAAGGTTCGTCCCTGGGTCAAGACCTCACTGGCCCCCGGATCGCAGGTCGTCACCGACTATCTGGCCAAGGCCGGCGTGGACAAGGCGCTGGACAAGCTGGGCTTTACGCTTGCCGGTTACGGCTGCACCACCTGCATCGGCAATTCGGGCCCCTTGCCTGAGCCCGTGGCCAAGGCGGTGACCGAGGCCGACCTGGTGGCGGCCGCCGTGATCTCCGGCAACCGCAACTTTGAAGGCCGCGTGCATCCGCAGGTGCGCGCCAACTATCTGGCTTCACCGATGCTGGTGGTCGCTTACGCGCTGGCCGGTTCGGTCAACATGGACTTGACCAAGGAGCCGGTGGGCTATGACAAGCAGAACGAGCCGGTTTACCTGAAGGACATCTGGCCTTCGCCTAAGGAAATCCGTGCCGCCATCGCCAAGGCGGTCAAGCCCGCGGCCTTCAAGAAGCGCTACGGCAATGTGTTCGATGGCGACGTCAATTGGCGCAAGGTCAAGCTGGTCAAGGGCCAGACCTATCAGTGGGACATGAGCTCCACCTATGTGAAGAACCCGCCCTTCTTTGAAGGCATGACCCTAGAGCCCAAGCCGGTGGAAGAAATCACCGGCGCCCGCGTGCTGGCGCTGTTCGGCGACAGCATCACCACCGACCACATCTCGCCCGCCGGCAACATCAAGGCCAGCGCGCCGGGCGGCCTGTACCTGTCGGAACGCCAGGTGTCGCAGAAGGATTTCAACTCCTATGGCTCGCGCCGCGGCAATTTCGAGCTGATGGAGCGGGGCACCTTCGCCAATATCCGCATCCGCAACGAAATGATGGGCGGGGCCGAAGGCGGCAACACCATCTATTATGCCAAGCCCGATGCGCCGGGCGAGACCATGTCCATCTTCGATGCCGCCCAGGCCTACAAGAAGGACGGCCATGGCACGGTGGTGTTCGGCGGCAAGGAATACGGCACCGGCTCGTCCCGCGACTGGGCGGCCAAGGGCCCCAAGCTGCAGGGCGTGCGCGCCGTTGTCACCGAAAGCTTCGAGCGCATCCATCGCTCCAACCTGATCGGCATGGGCGTGGCGCCCTTCTGCTTCGAGGCGGGCAAGACGCGCAAGGATTACGGCCTCACCGGCCGCGAGGTGGTGGACATTCCCGGCCTGTCCGGCGACCTCAAGCCACGCCAGCAGATGACCGCCAATGTGACGCGCGCCGACGGCAGCAGCTTCAAGCTGCCGCTGCACCTGATGATCATGACGGCGGATGAGGTGGCCTACTTCAAGAACGGCGGAATCTTGCCCTACGTTCTGAGAAATCTGCTCGTCGCGTAACACTACTTGTCATGGCCGGCCTCCGAGCCGGCCATCCATGTCGACGATGCACCATGGATGGCCGGGTCAAGCCCGGCCATGCCATGATGCGTGCGATGGTTTTTGATTCTCTCGGC
>JACCXK010000044.1 GCA_013697055.1 Alphaproteobacteria bacterium | reverse complement strand
GGCACGGTGTGAACAAAACTCGCCCGGCCCAGCGCGGCAAGAAGAGAAAAAGGCAGCAGGAATTTCAGCGATGCCGCCAGCCAGAGCCCATGGCGGACCCTGGCGCTTTGCCTGCGAAACAGCAGGGTGAGAAGCGTAACGACGACCGCCACCAGGGTGGATTGCCAGAGATGGTCGAATAGCATCACGGCTTCTTGTCTCCGGCCAGTTCGCGCAAGTGCCGTTCCACCTGCTGGACATCGTCCAGGGTCAGTTTTCCGGCTTCGACAAAATGCGCCATGATCGGTTGCGCCCGGCCGCCGAACAGCGCCAGGAAATCGTCGATCAACCGGCTTTGGGCATTCTCGCGCGACACCAGCGCGTCATAGATGAAGGCGCCGCCGATCTTCTTGACCCGGCCGACGGCTTTCTTGGCTTCCAGCCGGCTGATGGTGGTCTGCACCGTGGTGTAGGCGGGGCGCGTCTTGGCGGGAAAGCGTTCCTGGACCTCGCGGATCGAGGAGGCGCCATGCGCCCACAAGGCTTCCATCACTTTGAGTTCGAGCTTGCCGAGTTTCGGCGGCGCCATGGGCCATTCCTCAAGAACAGGCGGGAAGCTTAAGGCCGGCGCTTGCCCTTGGTCAAGGGATGGTGGTAACTGTTACTACGTTTGTGGTAATGCCAAGCCGAAAGGAAGCCCTATGGTCCGCAAAGCCCTTCTTATCGCTGCAATTTTTGCTTCCGCCGCCGCCTTGGCCGAAGACCGGGCCGTATCGCGGCGGCCCGACGGCACCGGCGATCCCGATGCCACCACCTGCCGGCCGCCCCAGCCCCTGCCGTCCTCGCGCATGCTGGGGCCGCAGGTTTGCAAGACCAACAGCCAATGGGCCCTGCTGCGCAAGAACGGCCAGGACATCAGCGCCGATGGTAGCGAAATCATTTCCGACAAGAGTGGGAGCGCGTCGATGACGTGCACCGCCGCGGGCGGCGGTGCGACGAGCGGCGGCGGCATGCCGGTGTGCCATTGAAGTCCGGGGCGTTCATCCTGCCTTTCGTCCTGCTGGTGGGGGCGCAGGCGCCGGCGCAGGAAGCGCCGCGCCCCGCCCCGCCCACCGAAGCCGTCACGGTCACCGTCATCAAGGATGGCGAGGCCGCCATCGGCAAGTTCGTGGAAGGCCTGACGGTGCCGACGCGCGTGGCCGGCAAGATGGCGCGCTGGAAGGACGGGATCTGCCCGATTGTCGCGGGCCTGCCGCCGGAATCGGCCAAGGTGCTGGCCAAAAAGGTGCGCGACCTTGCCGCCCAGGTGGGCGCGCCGGTGAATCCCAAGGATCCCTGTCCCGGAAATATAGAAATCATCTTCACCGCCCAGCCCCAGGCGCTGCTGGACAATATCCGCATCATGCATCCGGTGCTGCTGGGGCCCTACGACAACAGCGCCCAGGCCGACAAGCTGGCGACCTCCACCCGCGCCATCCAGTCCTGGTACAGCACCGCGACCCTGGACATGCGCGGCAACCCGGTGGTGGATGGCGCCAAGAATGGCGGCGTGCATCTGAGCATCGCCATTCCGCCCGCCGGTTTTGGTGGACCTCCCGGCCCGCCGGACATCATGGAAATGTACATGCCCGATGCCGCGGTGACCAACGTGACCGGCAACCGGCTGGGCGACGGGGTATCCAGCGCCCTCAACAATGTGATGGTCATCGCCGATACCAGCAAGCTGATCGGCCGCGATATCGGCAGCATAAGCGATTACATCGCCGTGCTGGCGCTGGCCCAGATCCAGCCGCCGGATGGCTGCCAGGCCTTGCCCAGCATCATGAACATGCTGGCGCCGGACTGCCACGGCGATGGCCTTACCTCCGCGGACATCGCCTATTTGCGGGGACTCTACAAGATCACCGCCACCACCACCTTCGCCGGTCAGCGCCGCGAGATCCAATACCAGATGAATCAGGCGCTGAAGGCGAAGGAGTGATGCGGCGCCTTACGGCATCTGCTTGGCGGCGATCAGCTCGACTTCAACCAGGGCGCCAGGCAACGGCAGCTGCGTGATCTGGAACGCCGAGCGGGACGGCCGGTTGGGCTGATCGGTGGTGCCGAAACGCTTGGCCCATTCCCCGTTCAGGCCGGCGAAATCCATCTGGCCGCCCTTGGCCGGATCGGCCACCAGGAAGACCGTTGCCTTGACCACATCGCCGAAGCCCAGGCCCTTGGCGGCCAGCATGCCCTGCAGCTTGTTGAGGGCACTGTCGGTCTGCTGGACGGTGTCACCCATGCGGCCGGGGCTGCCGGCGGGGATGGCGGGATTGAGCGGGTCGGCGGTGGTGCCGCTGAAAAAGAAAATGGTCTGGCCCGGCGGCACGACGCGCTGGGCGGCGGCGGGCAGGGCGGTGGCGCAAAGCAGGGCGGCGCCAATCAAGGCAAACTTCCAGGACATCATGTCTCTCTCCAGTTGGGAAAATGATCCGACCGGTGAAAGCCACGCCCGGCCCGCGTTGGCCCGAGCCTAATGCGAGTCGCGTTCAGGCGTGCCACAGATCGGTGGAGAGATATTTAAGGCCCGAATCGCAGATCACCACCGCGATGGTCTTGCCCGTTTTTCCGCCGGCCAGAAGCTGGAGCGCCGCGGCGATATTGGCGCCCGAAGAGAAGCCGCCAAAGATACCTTCGGTGCGCGCCAGGAGCCTTGCTGTGTCACGTGCTTCGTCGCTGGACACCTGCAGATAGCCGTCGACGGGCACGTCTTTCAGGAAGTTGAGATCGCCCATGGCATAGCCGCCGCCCTGAATAGGATGGTTTGGATGGGTGATCTGTTGGCCTGCCGCCGCCGCCGCGCCCTGCGGCTCCACTACAAAGCATTGAATGGCAGGATTGCGCTCCTTCAGCGCCTTGGTGACGCCGGCATAGGTGCCGCCGGTGCCGATGAAATCCACAAAGGCATCGATCCTGCCGTTCGCCGCATCCCAGATTTCGGGGCCCGTGCCCTGGTAATGCGAAAGCCAGTTGCCGTCGCGCTTGAACTGGTCGGCGCGGAATGCGCCGCGTTCGCGGGTCAGTGCGGCCGCCGCCTGTTGGACCAATTCCAGATCGCCGCCGGAAACTTCGCCAACCTGCGCATCCGGCAATTGGTCCACCAGCAAAACCTCGCCGCCCAGCGCCCTGATCATCTGTGCCGTTCGGGTGAGTTGCCTTTCGACATCACCGCCACAAAGGGATAGCTCCGCACGGCGCAAATGATGGCAAGGCCGGTGCCGGTGTTGCCGGATGTCAGTTCGACCACCGTCTGCCCGGGTTTGAGCATGCCGGCGCGCATCGCTTCTGCGATGATGCCTTGCGCGGCGCGATCCTTTTTCGAGGAGCCGGGATTGAGATATTCCAGCTTGGCGAGGATCGTGCCGGTCACGCCGGCGGCCCGCGTCAGGCGGTCGAGCCGCACCAGCGGCGTGTTTCCGATTGCCTCGACTACGGACGTCAGAACCTTGGACATGATGTGCTTTCAACTGCCGGAATCCCCGGCAGCATAGGGGAACAGGGGATGTTTTGCGCGGCCCTAGACGGCCTGCAATTCCTGCTTCAGCCGGCGCGCGACGATGCGCTCCTCGCCCGGACGCAGGGTGATGGCGCCCAGGTCCAGCCCATGCTCCGTCGACAGGATGAAGATCGAAGGTTCTCCCGCCCTGAGCTTGCGCACCACATCGGCCCGGGCGATGCCGGTTTTGGCCTCGTCCCAGCTGACGCGGATATGGGGCCAGCGGTTGAAGATTTCCGGCAGGTACATTTCCGCCGTCACCCCCGGCACGGAATTTGCGGCGGCCACGATCACATTGGCGCGCCGTTCCCACTCCCGCCATTCCTTGTCGTGATCGCGGCTGAGGAAGGATTCCAGGGCGACCAGGATGCCCAGCATCTCTTCCTTGTTCACCTTCATGCCCCGCCCGATGGTGGCGGAGGTCGGGCTGTTGTTGGCGCGGGCGCCTGCGATCAGGTCGGCGCGGCCCAGCCGCAGGCCGGAGGATTGCGGCGCCATCAGCGCCTTGCCGCCGGAAAAACACACCAGGTCGAAGCCCATCCTGATCCACTTGGTGACATTCTCCACCGGATGCACATCGGCGGCGCAATCGTTGAAGGTGGGGATGCGGACCTTCTTGCCGATCTCGACGAATTCGGCGTCCTTTATTGCGCCATGGTTGTTGGCGTAGTTCAGGAAGAACAGCATGGCGGTCTTTTCGTTGACGGCGCCTTCCAGTTCGGCGCGCGTCGTCACTTCGACCAGTTTGACGCCGGTGTCACGAATGCCATGGTCATAGGGAAAGCGGTGGGCTTTCTGGACGATCACTTCGTTCTTCATCCCCGCGAGATCGGGAATCTGGTTGATCTTCTGGCGGTCCGTGCCGGTCAGCACCCCCGCCGTGGCCAGGGTCAGCGCCGACGCCGCGCCGGCCGTCACCATGGCGGATTCGGAGCCGACCAGTTCGGCGATGCGCTTGCCCACCGCATTGTGCAGCTCTTCCACTTCGACAAAATACCGGGAGGCATAGTTGATCGCCTCCATTACTTCCGGGCGCATCAGCGAACCGGAATGGGTGGTGTAGGTGCCGGCGGCATTGATGAAGGGCCGGACCTTCAATTCGGCCAGCAGATCGCGCTTGGGCACCGCGGCGGCGGCGGGGCCACCGGCCAATGCGGCGAGAAAAGAGGGCAGGCCGGCCGCCCCTCCCAGAAAACTTCTGCGGCGTGTCGACATAGGCCCCTCCCGATTTTTTGTTTTTACGGATCCTGCGCCACGATCACGGGCGTCTCGTTGCGCACCTGCTGGTCCGGCTTTTTGGGCTTAGGCGCGTAATGCGGACGGTCGAGCGTTTTCAGGAAATATTCCCGGCTGGCCAGCCCGTCCATTTCATGTTCCAGCGCCGGATAGGAGGCTTCGGTGGTGCCGGGCGGCACGTCTTGCGGCACGCGGGCCTCGGCGCCCTTGATCACCGCCTGCTTGATGCCCTCGAAGGCGGCCTTGCGCGCTTCTTCCTGGGCCAGCTTCGGGACTTCCATCGGATGATCGGGATCCACCACATAGGCGCCCGCCAGCTTGAGGCGATAGGCGGAGGAAATGCCGTCATAGCGTCCGGTCTTGGGGTTCAGCATGCCGTCGGCATTGCGGCGCAGGGCGTAATAGAGCGACACGGCATCTTCATGCTCGCGCGTGCCTTGCTGGCCGCCATCCTGGGCGAAGGTGTTCTCGGCATAAAGATCGCGCCAGTTGCGGTAACCGCCCAGCATGCCGGTGGCGGAAAGACCATCGGCGGTCATGGCGAGGCGCACCTTACCCTGGGCGAAATTGGTGTCGCCGGTCTGGTCATAGAACCAGGCGATGCGCGGGGAGTGCAGGTGCTCGACCTGCTCGGTCTCCACCACGCCATTTTTGATTCTAGCTTTCAGTTTTGTGTACAGCGCCGACTTGAGGATGCGGTAGGAATAATCCGCCGCGATGCCGCCGCGCGCATCCTTGACGATATTGTCCGGCGAATAACCGATCTCCAGCACCGCGTCATCGTCGTTCAGCGGGTCCTTGTTGCCAGAGACGCGGACGACCATGGTGTAAAGGCCTTCCTGCATCTTGTCGTTGGCGCGCAGGTCCAATGTGGCGTTGCCGCCGCCCCGCCAGGGAGCATCGCAGCCCCAGGCGCGGTACAGGGCATTGTCGATGCCCTTTTCGCCGTCCGGGCTGATGAAGTCATTGGCTTTGATCTTGCCGTCCAGGTTGAAGCCGTCGCCGATGCGGCTGTTGACCTCGGGCTGGCCGGGATCGTCGGTGGCCCAGGGATTCACATAGGTCTCGATGCCTCTGGCGTAGCCGCGATAGGACATCGCCCGCGCCCAGATATGGCGGCGGGTCAGGCCGGGTGTGCTGACCTTTTCCACGCCCGGGGGCGCGGTGACCCAGTCGATCTCTTGGCTCGAGCGCCATTTCTGGCGTGCGATGGCGATGCGGGTCTGTTCGGGGCTGGCCATGAAGACGCTGCTGCCTTGCGGGCAATCTACCCCAGGCTCGACAAAGGCGCCTTTGGAATAGTCGCTGCGCCCGCCATAGCGGAAAGCATATTCATACTGGCCCACGACATAGCCGCGCACCCAGGGCGCCGCGGCCGCGGGCAGCGCCGCGCCGGCCACCAGGGCCGTGGCGGCGGCGCAAACCATCAAACGCTGTTTCAGGATCATGACGTCTCCCGCCGCGATTTTTCCATCGCTTTGCCGTCTTGCCGTGATGCTGTTTTACTCCAGAAAAGGGCCCGGCGGTACCCCCGGACAGGGCCGCCAGCCAGGGCCGAAGAGGGGCGATGAAGGCGGGATTTCTTGCAGCTGCGGCCTTGTTGGGGCTGGCTTTGCCGGCGGCCGCCCAGCTGCCGCCGCCGCATTTTCATCACCTGGCGCTGAATTCCGCCGATCCGGACGCCGCCATCGCTTTTTATAGGAAGCCATTTCCCTCCACGACTCGCACACGCTGGGAAGGCCTGCCGGCGCTGGTCTCGCCGACCCATGTGATGATCGTATTCCAGAAAGTGCGTGCCGCGCCGCCTGCTGATCCGGAAGCCACGGCCTATTGGCACTTCGGCTGGAGTGTTCCCGACTCACGTGTGTCGCTGGAGACATTCCGTGGCCAGAACCTGCTGGTGCCTTTTTATACGGATGATACGGGCGGCTTTGTCGGCATCAGCAGCGACACCTGGCCCTATCCACCGGGCGTGCCGGGCCGCACCAAGGCGCAACTCGCGGAAGCCGTGGCGCAAAATCTGGAGCCGCGCCGCGTTGGCGGCAACGGCTATATCTTCGCGCCCGACCACGCCATCGTCGAGTTTACCGGCAACGCACCAGAGCGCTTCGACCATATCCATATGTGGCAGGACGATCCGCTCTGCGCGCAAGCCTGGTACAAGAAGCATCTTCAGGCCGCGCCGCGCCGCGGCTCCGCGCCTGTCAATGAAGACAGTTGCAAGGTCCCGCGCGGCGCTGATCCCTCCTGGCCGTCGCTGGACAGCAAAGGCACCTATCGTTCCCCGACCGGCGGCGTCAGCTTCGATGACGTCGCAATGAATTGGTATATGAACCAGACGGACAAGCCGCTAGCGCCGACCACCGGCCATCTGATGGATCACGTCAGCCTCAGCGTCAGCGACCTGGATGCCTGGATCACCAAGTTGAAAGGCGAGGGTGTGGGCTTTTTGAGACCGCCTTACCGCATCGGCCATACCCGCGCCGTGATGATCGAAGGCCCCTCCCATGAGGCCGTCGAGCTCATCGCGCTATTGCCCCAATGACGCCTTTTATGCGCGCGATATCGACCTGGGCGCGAGCGATGTAACCCTTCAGGCACGCATTAAAGTAATTTGCCAGCGCATTGTAGGCTTTAACATTGCGGTTGTAGGCGTCCATCGCCTTCACATCGTGAATATCCGGGACGGTGCCCAATGGCTGACTGTTGGGCTGCGTGCAATCGGGCGAAGGATAGAAGCCGGAGGGCATATTGCCAGGCGCAGGTGGCGGGTCCGGCGGACTTCCGCTGTTCGCCTTTGCCACCGCCGCGTTCACGGTGAACCGAATCCAGTCAATGTCATACTGTGCCCTTTGGGCATAATCGCGCACGCACGCGTCAGCTTCCCTCAGCTGTTTATTGTAGTGCTGTATCGCGTTGTTATACAGGACAAGGTCTGCCCGTTCGTTGGAAGGAGGCTTGGCGGGTGCTTTCTGGTTTGGCGCGGCACAGCCGGAACTGACGTAAAAACCTGTTGGAAAATTTCCTGTCGAAGCTGAAATTGCCGTTTCGCGTTCCGGCGCGGAAGGCTCAGCCGTTGCCGCCAGCATTGCGGCAGCCAGAATGGCGCACAGGGCAAATACCCGAACCATTTCCCAACCCCATCGCAGGACGGATGCGCCGGATGGTGATGTTAGACCGGCCGTGATCCGGACGAAAGGCGGTCAGCGCCTGACACAGGGCGCTTAATTCAGTGGCCCCGGCGCCTTGATGTAGCGGTCGCGGATCGCTTCCGCCGCCCAGAAGGCCAGCGCGCCCACCGTGCCGGTGGGATTCTGTGCTGCGTTCTGCGGGAAGGCGCTGGCGCCCACCACGAACAAGTTCGAAACGTCCCAGCTCTGCAGATACTTGTTCAGCGCGCTGGTCCTGGGATCGCTGCCCATCACCGCGCCGCCGGTATTGTGGGTGGACTGGTAGGGCACGGCGTTCCAGCCGCTGCGCACCTTGCCCACCGTCAGGGTCTTGGGATTGAGCGAGCGGGCGATCTTCTCCACCTGCTTGCTGACGTAATTTTGCATGCGCAGATCATTGTCGGGGAATTCAAAAGTGATGCGCAGCAGCGGCCGGCCATAGCTGTCGGTATAAGTGGGATCCAGGTCCAGGTAATTCTCGCGGATGGCATAGCTGGAGCCGGAGCCGCCGATGCCCATCACCCGGCCATAGGTCTTGGCGGTGGCGTCTTTCCACTTCGATCCCCAGCGCGGCGTGCCGGGCGGGGTGGGACGCGAATTGATCGGGCGGCCATTGCTTTCGCCCGAGCCGATGGTGGCGCCGCCCACGAAATCCAGGTTGGAATGGTCGAAGGCGTCGGCATTGAAGTCATGCGCCTGCATGCTGAGCGCGCCGGCGCCGACAAAGGGATTGAAGCGCTTGTCGTCAAAGATCATGGAGGCGCCGCCGCCGCCAGTCTGGTAGCAATAATTGCGGCCCACCACGCCTTCGCCGGTCTTGGGATCGTAGTGCTTGCCGATGTTCGACAGGAACATCATCCGCACATTCATCAGGCCATAGCCGCACAGGATGACGATATCGCCCGGCTGCTCGAACTCCGTGCCGGCCTTGTCGACATAGGTGATGGATTTGGCGGTCTTGCCGTCGGGGCGCAGGTTGATCTTCAAGACTTCGCACTCGGTGCGGACCTCGAAGTTCGGTTTCTTCATCAACACCGGCAGGATGGTGGTCTGGGGGCTAGCCTTGGAATAGTTGCCGCAGCCGAAGCGCTCGCAGAAGCCGCAATAGGTGCATTCGCCCATGGCGATGCCCAGCGGGTTGATATAGGCGCGCGACAGGTTGGCCGATGGGGCGGGGAAGGGATGCAGCCCCATGTTGCGCGCCGCCTCGCCGAACAGCGTCGAGGAATAGGGCATCTTCAGCGGCGGGTTGGGGTATTCGCGAGAGCGGTTGCCTTCGAACGGATTGCCGCCCGGCTGCACCTGGCCGTTGATGACGCCGGCCTTGCCGGAGACACCGCACAGATATTCGAAGCGGTCATAGCAATGCTCGACCTCGTCATAGGTGACGCCCCAGTCCTGCAACTGGAGCCCTGCGATCTTCTTGGCGCCATAGCGCTTGATGTGGTGGCTCTTGCATTCAAAATCGCTGGGATAATAGCGCCAGGCAAAGCCGTTCCAATGCACCCCGGCGCCGCCCACCCCCGATCCGGGCAGGAAGGAGCCATAGTCCCGCATCGGCAACGCCGTCTGGCTGATGTTGTTGCGCATGGTCATGGCTTCCTGCTTGGGCGCCAGGAACAGCTCGCGGCGCACCGCATAGCGCAGCTCGTCGGGCATATAACCGATGTTGAAATCGGTGGCGGTGTCGCGCCAGGGGCCGCGCTCGATGGCGACCACGTTCAATCCGGCCTCGGTCAATTCCTGGGCGATGATGGACGCGGTCCAGCCCAGGCCCATGATGACCACGTCTTTTTTGGGAAGAACTTTTGCCATGTCGCCTCTCTAGGCCGTCAGCAGAGGCGGCAGATGCCGCGATGTCCAATGGGTCGCCATCTCATAGGCATGCGCCAGTTTCAGGCAGTCCATCTCGTGATGAATGGGCGCGATGACCTGCAGCCCCATCGGCAGGCGCTGTGGCCCGAAGCCGGCGGGCACCGCCAGGGCCGGGCAGCCCGACATGGTGACCAGGCAGATCGCCTTCATCCATTCATGATAGGTCTGCATGGCCTGGCCGGCGATCTGGTGCGGCCAAGTCTCCTTGATGTCAAACGGGAAGACCTGCGCCGTCGGCATCAAGAGGTAATCATACTTGGCGAACAGACGCTGTACCGCATTGGACCAGGAAGTGCGCACCGCAGAAGCGTTGAGGATATCGAAGGCCGAAAGCTTCTGGCCGCCCTCGACTTCCCAGATCGCTTCGGGCTTGAGCAAAGCGCGCTTGGCCGGATCGTTATAATAGACGCGGAAGCCGCCGCCCGATTGCCACTGGCGGATCTTGATGAAGGCCTGCCACACCGGCTCGAAGGGATGCTCCGGGACCGCTTCTTCCACCACACAGCCCAGGGACTCGAATGTCTTGAGCGCCGCGCGGCAGGTGTCCAGCACGCCGGCTTCATAAGGGGCAAAGCCTTTGAGGTCGCCCAGCCAGGCGATCCGCTTGCCTTTCACACTGCTTTCCAGGGGGCTGCGGAATCGCTGGCCGCTGCCCGTATCCGACAGAGGCGCGCGCTGGTCGTAACCGGCCTGCACCGACAACAGCATGGCGAGATCGTTGACCGTGCGCGCCATCGGTCCGGCGACGCTCTGCGACGGCAGCCAGATATCCTCGCCCGCCGCCGGAACCACGCCGAAGCTGGTGCGGAAGCCGAAGACATTGTTCCAGCCGGCGGGGTTGCGCAGGGACCCGCCATAATCGGTGCCGTCGGCGACCGGCAGCATGCGCAGTGCCAGTGACACCGCGGCGCCGCCGCTGCTGCCGCCAGCGGACTTGCTCAGGTCATAAGAGTTATGGGTCGGGCCATAGACCGGATTGATGGTGTGCGAGCCCAGGCCGAATTCCGGCACATTGGTCTTGCCGATGAAGATGGCGCCCGCGGCGCGCATGCGCTCCACCACCAGCACGTCCTGGCTGGGCACGAAATCCTTCAGGATGGGCGAGCCGGAGGTGGAACGGATTCCCTTCACCGCCAACAGGTCCTTCACCGCATGGGGAAAGCCGTGCAGCGGTCCCATGTTCTGGCCGCGCGCCAATTGCGCATCGCGTTCCCGCGCCTGGGCCATCAGGGCATCGCGCTCCTGCAGGGCGACGATGGCATTGACCTTGGGATTGTACGCCGCGATGTGATCGAGATAGGCCGTCATCACCTCGACGCAGGACAGCTTCTTCCCGGCGATGGCCGCGCTGAGTGCGCGCCCGTCCATCGCCACGATTTCGGGAAGCGCCGCCGAAGCCTGTGTCGAAGCCAACATGGTCGCGGCGCCTCCGGTGATCTTCAACACAGTCCGGCGGTTGGGACCGGTCACTTCTTGGCGGGATTGATCGTCACGGTCTGGAACACCACCTTGCCGCCGCGCGTCACGAACACATCATAGCCGGAGACTTCCTTGGGCGTGCCCTTGTTCTGCACCCATTGCATGATGGAGGTGTCGGCGCCGGCATTCTGGTACTTGGTCTGCATGGTCTTGTTGCCGGGCAGGTTGTCCTTGGCAGTCAGGATCGTGAACAGCTTGCGGATCTCCGAACCCACAAACACGCCGTCGGGCGAGAAGGCGCCGGCCGGGGTCACGATCACCACATCGGGCGAATAGTCGGACAGCACGGCATTCAGGTCGCCGGTCTTCATGTTGGCGACATGGTGGTCGAGCACCTTGGTATCGGCGCCGGCCCAGGCGCTGGCGGTCATGGCCACAAAGATTGCGGCGGATGTGAATTTCAGCATAGCGTCCCCCATCTTGTTGTTGAGATAAGGCTAGAGCAGGCCGCAAAGGCCCGCAACGGGGAGAATCACGTGAATCGCCGCTGGACCATGCTGCTGCCGGTTATCTTCATCAGCTACAGCCTGTCCTATCTGGACCGCGCCAATTTCAGCTTCGGCGCCGCGGCCGGCATGGCGGCCGACCTGCACATCACCGCCGCCCAATCCTCGCTGCTGGGGTCGCTGTTCTTCCTGGGCTATTTCTGCTTCCAGATCCCCGGCGTCATCTATGCCCAGCGCTACAGCATCAAGAAGCTGATCTTTGCCGGCCTGATCGGCTGGGGCGCGTTGGCCAGCGCCACCGGCCTGATTTCCGACATTCGCCTGCTCTATCTCGACCGCTTCCTGCTCGGCATCGTGGAAAGCGCGGTGCTGCCCGCCATGCTGGTGCTGCAGGCGCGCTGGTACACCAGGAGCGAGCGCGCCCGCGCCAATGCCTTTCTGGTGCTGGGCAATCCGGCCACCATGCTGTGGATGTCGCTGCTGTCGGGCTATCTGGCGGCCGGGCTGGGCTGGCGCTGGATGTTCATCATCGAAGGCCTGCCGCCGATCCTATGGGCCTTTGTGTGGTGGCGGCTGGTGGCCGACCGTCCGCGCGAAGCGGCCTGGCTTCCCGCCGCCGACCGCGATGCTCTCGAAGCCAAGCTGGCCGAGGAGCAGCGGGACATCGCGCCCATGGCCAATTATGCCGCCGCCTTCAAAAGCCCGCGCGTGATCCTGCTGGCGGCCCAGTATTTCCTCTGGAGCATCGGGGTCTATGGTTTCGTGATCTGGCTGCCGTCGATGCTCAAAACGGCGGACATGGGCATGGGTGAGGTGGGCCTGCTGTCGGCGGTGCCCTATCTGGCGGCGGTGATCGCGGAAATTTCGGTTGCCACCTGGTCGGACTTCAGCGGCAAGCGCATGAGCCTGGTTTGGCCATGCTTCCTGCTGGCGGCGCTGGCCTTTTACGGTTCCTATCTTCTGGGAAGCACCCACTTCTGGGCCAGCTTCGTGCTGCTGACGATCGCCGGCGCGATGATGTATGCGCCCTATGGCCCCTACTTTGCCTATCTGTCCGAAGTGTTGCCGGCCAATGTCGCGGGCGGCGCCATCGCCCTGATCAACAGCATGGGGGCGCTGGGCTCCTTTGTCGGCGCGTATGGCGTGGGGATGCTGAACGGCTATACCGGTTCGTCCGGCATGTCCTTCCTGATGATGGCGACGGCGCTGATCGTCTCCGCCGTCCTCACCTATATGGCGCCCGCACCGGCGAAGCGGGCTACTTCTTGACTTCCGTGCTCACCGCATCGAGCGGGCAGTCCATGAAGATCGCGATGGTGGCGTCACCGGTTTCCGGCTTGGCGCCATCGTAATGCGTGCCCTTGACCAGGTCGGTCAGAACCGAGCCCTTGGGATAGGGCACGGTGAGATTGGCGGGGTCATAAGTCGTGCTGGTGGAAACCCACCAGGTGCCTTCGATCACCACCGCATAGCGCGCATGGTTGTGATAGTGCGGATGGCTGAAATGATTGGGATGCCACTTGATCAGTTCGAGACAGGGACCGGCCTGGTCCTTGTTACCGATCGGCCAGCCCTGGTCGCTGGCTTCGCCTTTGGTCCATTGGATCTGGTCGGGGGTCAGGGCGATGGCGTTCTTGGGATCGATGGTGGCGGCGGCCCCGGCTGCGGTGGTTAAGGCCGGTGTGATGGCGCTGAGAAATGCCGATGCCAGAAGCAGCTGCTTGATCATGACCGTCTCCCCGTTGGTTTACAGGCAGCCTAGCCCCGCCTCGCGCCGCTTTCCATATTGCGTCTGCGTAAAGCGCGCTATTTCAGCTCCAGCATGATGCCGGACTGCTCGCCCTTGACCACTTCTTCGGAATGGCTGCGGTTGGCCTGGTTGTAGACGATATCGCCGGCCTTGCGGTGATTGACCTGGGTCTTGCCGTCCGGCGTGGTGGAGGCGACGTCGCCGTCCTGCAGAT
>JACCXK010000005.1 GCA_013697055.1 Alphaproteobacteria bacterium | reverse complement strand
CCACAGGAAAAACCGGTTCAGCAGCGACAAAAGCGGCGGCATCTTGCGCGCGAGGTCCAGGAACAGCACCACCCGCACCTGATCGGTCTCGTTGGCGGCCTCGTGCAGGAAGGTGTCGTCGAACAGCATCGCATCGCCGTCATGCCAGAAATATTTCTCGCCTTGCTGGATCGCGCTGCGGTCGCCACCGCGCGCCTGGGCATCCCGGTTGATGCGGATCCAGCATTTGCTGTCGCGGTTGTTGTCCGGGATCAGCACGCCCAGGTGATAGCGCACAAAGCCTTTCCAATAGCCCCAATGCGCCTTGATATGCTGGTGCGGCTCCAGGACCGAGAAGAAGGCGGTATAGACGCCGGGAATGGTGCGCAGCAATGCGGCGGTCTGGGGCGCCAAAGCGCAATTTTCCTCGATGAAGGTGCCCGACTTGAACATGAAGCTCTTCCAGGCGATCTGGTGAATGCCGCCGGAAGTATAGCTGGTCAGCTCTTCCATGCCGGGAATCCGCACCTGGCTTTGGATCAGATTTTCGCATTCGGCGCGGATCACCGGATAATTCTGCGTCAGCACCGCCAGCTCGGGATATTCGCGCAAGTCCCGTTCAAAGGCCGGCAGCTTGCGGAAGGCGCCGCGCCGCTCGGCGGCGATGAACAGCTCCGCGGTCGCATCCTTGATCCGGCTTGCCAGCGACACGTTCAGTAGCCCCGGGACAAATCGACGAGATTGCGGAACGGCGCGCCGGTTTCGGCGCGGGTGACGCAATCCACCACAAAGGCCGAGGCATTGCGCGGATCGGTGATGCCGGCGATGTGCGGCGTCACCGTGACCTTGGGATGGCTCCACAGCACATGGCCTTCGGGCAGGGGCTCGGTCTGGAACACGTCCAGCACCGCGCCGCCCAGGTGATCGCTGTCCAGCGCCGCCACCAAATCCTCTTCCTTGCAATGGCCGCCGCGTCCGACATTCATCACCCAGCCGCCTTGCGGCAATCCCGCGAACAGCTTGGCATCCAGGATGCCTTCGGTTTCCGGGGTCAGCGGCAGCATGCACACCATGATGTCGCATTGGGCGAGGAACTGCGGCAGTTCCTGCTGGCCGGCGAAGCTGGTGACGCCGGGCACTGTCTTGCGGCTGCGGCTCCAGCCAAACACCTGGAAATCGAACATCTGCAGGCGTTCCGCCGTCACCGCGCCGATATCGCCCATGCCCAGGATGCCGATGCGCACATCGCGGCTGGGCCGCGACAGCATGCGCTGGCGCCAGGCGCTTTCCCTTTGCGCGGCATCAAAGCTGCGCTGATGGCGATGGATGATCAGGCAATGCATGGTGACGTACTGCGCCATTTCCCGCTGCAAGGTCTCATCGACGAAACGCACCACCGGCAAGTGGCGGGGAAATTCCGGATCGCGCAGGAAGCCGTCCACGCCGGCGCCCAGCGAAAAAATCGCCTTCAGGCGCGGCAGGCCTTTGAGGAAGCCGTGCGGCGGGCGGAAGCCGACGAAATAGTCGATCTGCTGCGGCGCATAATGATCCTTGCCGTGCAGGAAGCTGTTGAAGGCGGCATGGCCGAACAGCGCCTTGCTCAGCGCATCCCATCCCGGCGGCAACAGGAACAGGACATTGGGCTTGCCCCCTGCCACGTTCCGCTAGTTGGCTTTGGGCGCGGGCGGCGGTGCGGCCGGACCGTTGGGACCCTTCACCGGCGCGCCATCGGCAGCCGGAGCGGCGCCCGCAGCCGGTGCAGCAGCGGCAGGCGCCTCGGCGGGCTTGGGCGCGGGGATCGGCGCCGGCGCGTCGGTATTGCTGCGCAGGAAGGCGATCAGGTTGATGCGGTCGTCGCTCTTGGAAATGCCGGCGAAGCTCATCTTGGTACCGGGAAGATAGGCGCCCGGCGACTTGAGGAATTTGTACAGCTCGTCATAGGTCCAGTTGGCCGGATGGCCCTTGAGCTCGCCGGAATAGGCGAAGCCGGCGATCGAGGCGCGGGCGCGGTCCACAACTCCGAACAGCGGCGGGCCGATCTTGATGGTCTTGGCGGCCGAAAGATCGTGACAGGCTTCGCACTTGGCGGCGGTCGCCTTGCCTGCGGCAATGTCGGCCTTGGCCAGCACGGTGCCCCAGTCGGGCAAGGCTTCCGCGACGGGCGCGGCGGCGCCGCCGCCGCCGGCCGGAGTCTCGACCACGCCTTCCACGACATAGCCGGGCTTGGCCGGCTTTTCGGGCTCATAGATATTCTCAGCCACGACGCGGACGACGAAGATGAAGATCGCTGTGCCCAGAACGGCACCGATGATCTTGTTCCACTCGAAGGAATCCATGGCTCTCCCCAAAGCCGGGCGGGTCCCGGCAAATACGGGGCGACATTACCCGCCGCCGCCCCCGCGTCATTGCGGCGAAGCGTCGCATAAATTGTAGGCGGTAGCTGGCCTTAGCGCCATTCCGGGCCTAAAGAGGCGTCCGATGGAACCGTCATGAACCCGATCCTGTTAATCCCCGCCCGGATGGCCTCGAAGCGCCTGCCGGACAAGCCGCTGGCTGATATCGCGGGCCAGGCCATGATCGTGCGTGTCTGGGCCCGGGCCATGGCCGCGGGGCTGGGTCCGGTGGTGGTGGCGGCCGGCGAGCCCGAGATCATCGCTTGCGTGGAAAAGGCAGGCGGCCGGGCGGTGCTGACCGATCCAAACCTGCCATCCGGCTCCGACAGGATCTGGGCGGCCCTCAAATCCGTCGATCCCAAAGGCCAGCATGATGTGGTGGTGAACCTGCAGGGTGATCTGCCGGCCCTGGACCCCGGCCAGCTCAGATGCGTGGTGGAGGCCCTGGCCAAATCGGGGGCCGATATCGCCACCCTGGCCGCGCCCATCGACAATGTCGCCGACGAGACCAATCCCGCCGTGGTCAAGGCGGTGGTGGCCTGGGATGCCGATGAGCGGCTGGGCCGGGCGCTCTACTTCACCCGCACCACCGCGCCCGGCGGCGAGGGCACGCTGTATCACCATGTCGGGCTTTATGCGTACCGCCGCGAGGCGCTGGAAAGCTTTGTCGCCCTGCCGCCATCGCCGCTGGAAAGCCGCGAGAAGCTGGAACAGCTGCGGGCGCTGGAAGCGGGCATGAGCATTGCGGTGGCGCGTGTGGACGAAGCGCCTTTGTCTGTCGATACTCCCGCCGATTTGGAACGGGCACGGAAGCTGCTGTCGTGATCAAGACCATTGCCAATGCAACCCGCGTCGCCTTTCAGGGCGAGCCGGGCGCATATGCCAACCTCGCCGCGCGCGAGGCTGTGCCGCATGCGAGCGCCATCCCCAAGCCCACCTTTGAAGACGCCATCGAAGCGGCGAAGACCGGCGACACCGACCTGGTCATCATCCCGGTGGAGAATTCGCTGATCGGCCGCATTGCCGACATTCATCACCTATTGCCGGACTCGGGGCTTCATATCGTGGGCGAGCATTTCCTGCCCATCCGTCACCAGTTGCTGGGCTTGAAGGACGCTACGCTGGAAGACGTCACCAGCGTCTACAGCCAGGCGCCGGCGCTGGCCCAGTGCCGCAATATCCTGCGTGAGCGCAAGCTGGTGGTGCACAACTGGTACGACACAGCGGGCTCGGCCAAGCATGTCGCCGATCTGGGCGACAAAAGAGTGGCGGCGATCGCGTCCACCTTGGCGGCGGAATTCTACGGCTTGAAGATTTTGCAGGCCGATGTCGAGGACGAGCATCACAACGCCACCCGCTTTCTGATCATGTCGCGCCAGGACGAGCGGGCGCCCAAGGCCGGCAAGGTGGTGACCAGCTTCATCTTCCAGGTGAAAAACGCGCCGGCTGCGCTCTACAAGGCGCTGGGCGCCTTCGCCACCAATGGCGTGAACATGACCAAGCTGGAGAGCTATCAGCTGGGCGGCTCGTTCAACGCCACCCAATTCTATGCCGACATCCAGGGCCATCCCGATGAACCGCATGTCGATGCGGCGCTGAAGGAACTGGAATTCCAGACGGCGAAGATGACGCTGATGGGTGTTTACCCCGCATCGCCCTTCCGCGAGGACATGCCCTAGCGGGCCTTTGTACGATGTAGTACGGTTTTGGCATGAGCCAATTCCCGCACAGCACCGTCAAAATCATCGACGTCAAAGCCTGCGGCGAAACCAAGGTGTGCATCACCATGGAGCTTGTGGTCGATGTGCATCGCCTGGCCGAGGTGAGCAGCACCTTGCTGCATGTTGCGGCCAAGGGCGCCGCGAACGAGAAAAAGAAATAGCCGCTATCGTGGTCAGGCCAAGGCGAGTCTGATTCCAGACGCCAGCAGGATTGTCGCCAACATATAGCGCAGCGCCTTGGCCGGCAGATAACGGCTGCCGATCCACACGCCCGCCAGTCCACCCAAACCCGCTGCCAGCGACCAGATGGGCAATTCCGGCGGCAATGCCGGATGCGCCAGCCAGATGGCGGTGAAGGCCGCCGCCGCGGTGTAGAGATTGCTGGTCTGCGCACAGGCGGCGACGCGCTTGGTTGGCGCCCAACCCAACAGCAACATGGTGGCGGCCACGAACAGGCCGCCACCAATGCCGGTGATGCCGGCCAGAAGCCCGCTGATCCCGCCGCACAGGATCGCGGGAATCAGCGGCGGCTTGTCCTGTGCCCGCGCGTCCAGTTCGGCCGTCATGCGCGCCGCCCAGGCCATCTGCGCGCCCGCACCCAGCAGGATCGCGGTCATGGCGATGCGAAAAGTGGAAGGCTGCAGGTCGATCAGCCCGCCTATCACCGCGCCGGGAATGCCCAGGATCGCGAAAGGAGCCCAATCGCGCGCGCGCAACAGCCCTGTGCGGTGAAAGCCGAACACGCCGATCGCGGCCACCAGGGTCGTCAGTGCCAGCGCGGTGGGCTTGATCACCGCCGCGCCATGGCCGAACAGGCCCATGATCGCGACATAACCCGGTGCGCCGGCCTGGCCGACGCTGGCGAACAGCGCGGCGATGATGGCAAAGCAGATTGTGAGCAAGCCGCTCATCGCTTCGCCCAGTCCTGGATAAGGAAGTGCGCAATGGCGATGGTGACCGGCAGCTTCATCTCGTCCGCGATGCCGCCCGCCAGCCGGGCACGCACCTCATCCTTGCTCAGCCAGCGCGCATCTTCGATTTCCTTGCCGTCGATCTTGAAATCGCGGCTCTTGGCCTCGGCATAGCATCCCAGCATCAGGGAAGAGGGAAAGGGCCAGGGCTGGGTGGCGTGATAGGTGACGGCGCCGGTCTCCAGGTTCACTTCCTCGCTGAGCTCGCGGCGCACCGCTTCTTCCATGCTTTCGCCCGGCTCCACGAAACCGGCAAAGGCGGAATAAAGCTGGGGCGGAAAACGCTGGTTGCGGCCCACCAAACATGCGTCCCCGAAAATGGGCAGCATGATCACCACCGGATCGGTGCGGGGAAAGTGTTCGGCGCCGCATTGAGGACAAATGCGGCGATAACCGCCGTCCTGCAGTAACGTCGCCGATCCGCAGTTTGGGCAGAAGCCGTGACGCTTGTGCCAGTCCAGCAGCGCCTTGGCCTGGCCGGCGATTGCGGTGTCGCGCTTCTTCAGGACAAAGGCCGCGGGGCGCATCTCCTGGAAATTTCCCTCGCCCAGTTGCGGCTCGGTTTCGCCCGGCAGATCGACGGCGAACAGCGCCTGGTCGCCGTCCAGGCCGAGGAAGACGCACAGTGCGCCCTCCCATTCGCTGCGCCAGGCCAGGAAGCCGGCGCGGGTTCCCGCGACAAAAGGGCGGTTCTGCCAGAAGGGCAAAAACAGGCCCCTGGCGCCTTGCGCTGCCAGCCAGGCCGCGTCGCTGCGGTTGTAGCTGGCCCGGTCCAGGGGATTGCCGGAAAATGCCATGGGGCTCATGCCCCACGACTCGCATTTTTCCGCGGGAAATCCTATATCCCCGCCCGGAAGTCGGTGGACGTGCCGCTCGCCAACCCGGTCAGGTCGGGAACGAAGCAGCCGTAACGAATCCGGCGCGGGTCATCGGCTTCCACCTCGCTAACTTGGTCAGGCCGGGAACGGTGAGGGCGGCGTCCAAGCCGCCCGAACGCCGTAACGAATTTGCTTCGAGTCGCCGGGCTCTCACCTTTCCACAAAAACTCGCTGAATCTGCGTAGGCGGGGCCAAGCCCTTTGTTATAGTCCCGCCATGGCCAAGACACCTGCGCCCGCCCAGCTCTACCGCGTGTTGGCGCGCAAATACCGCCCCACCGATTTCACCGGCCTGATCGGGCAGGAGGCGCTGGTGCGCACCCTGTCCAATGCCTTCGCCACCGGGCGCATCGCCCATGCCTTTATGCTGACCGGCGTGCGCGGGGTGGGCAAGACCACCACCGCGCGCATCATCGCCCGCGCCCTCAACTGCATCGGCGCCGACGGCAAGCAGAAGGAGCCAACCATCCAGCCGTGCGGCGTGTGTGAGCCCTGTGTGTCGATTTCCGAATCGCGCAATGTCGATGTGCAGGAGATGGACGCCGCCAGCCGCACCGGCATCGATGATATCCGCGAGATCATCGAGGGCGTGCGCTATGCCCCGGTCGCGGCGCGCTACAAGGTCTATATCATCGATGAAGTGCATATGCTGTCCAAGCAGGCCTTCAACGGGTTGCTCAAGACTCTGGAAGAGCCACCGCCGCATGTGAAGTTCATCTTCGCCACCACCGAAATCCGCAAGGTGCCGGTGACGGTGCTGTCGCGCTGCCAGCGCTTCGACTTGCGCCGCATCGACAGCGCCGAGCTCGCCGCTTACCTGGCGACCCTGGCGGAAAAAGAAAAAGTGAAGATCGAGGAAGGCGCCCTGGCGCTGATCGCGCGGGCTGCCGAAGGCTCGGCGCGCGACTCGCTGTCGTTGCTGGACCAGGCCATTGCGCATGGTGAAGGCGACATGATCACCGCCGACACGGTGCGCCAGATGCTGGGCCTGGCCGATCGGGGCCGGGTGCTGGACATCTTTGAAAAGCTGATGGGCGGCAAGATCGCCGAGGCGTTGACCGATCTGGGCGGATTGTATGACGCCGGCGCCGATCCCTTGGCAGTGATGCAGGATCTTTTGGAGACCACGCATTTCCTGACCCGGCTGAAGGTGGCCCCGGCGGCGCAAGGATTCTTTGACGGCGGTTCGGGCGAAGCCAAGCGCGCCGCAGACCTTGCCGCCAAGCTGTCCGTCGCGTCGCTGACACGGGCCTGGCAGATCCTGCTCAAGGGCCTGTTCGAAGTGCGCGACGCCACCCGTCCCATCTCGGCCTGCGAGATGGCGCTGATTCGGCTGTCTTACGCCGCAGAACTGCCGCCCACCGACAAGCTGGTGAAAGACCTGTTGGACGGTGGCGCCGTTCCCGCGCCGCGCGGCAGTGCCCCCGCACCGTCCTCATCGCCGCGCACGCCGGTGGCCTCCGGCAGCGCCATGCGGGCGCCGTCGCCGCAACCCGAAGG
>JACCXK010000004.1 GCA_013697055.1 Alphaproteobacteria bacterium | reverse complement strand
GGGCGGCTGGTGGTTCTGGGACCCGGTGGAGAATGCTTCGCTGATGCCCTGGCTGATGGGCACGGCCTTGCTGCATTCCTCCATCGCGCTGGAACGGCGGGGCGCCCTGATCAGCTGGACCATATTGCTGGCGATCCTGACTTTCTCGCTGAGCTTGATCGGTACGTTTTTGGTGCGCTCTGGTGTGCTGACCAGCGTGCACGCTTTCGCGGTCGATCCGCGGCGCGGCATCTACATCCTGGGCATCATCGCCCTGGCAACCGGCACGGCGCTGGGGCTGTTCGCCTGGCGGGCGCCGGCCATGCGCACAGGCGCGCTGTTCCAGCCGCTGTCGCGGGAAGGCGGGCTGGCCGTCAACAACCTGTTCCTGATGGCGGCCTGCGCCACGGTGTTCCTGGGCACTTTCTATCCGGTGTTTGTTGAGATCGCGGGCGGCCATTCCATTTCGGTGGGACGGCCCTATTACGAACTGACCTTCGTGCCGGTGGTGGTGCCGCTACTGATTTTGGTCAGCTTCGGACCGATGCTGAACTGGAAGCGCAATGTCGCGCGTGAAGTGCTGATGCGGCTGCGCTGGCCGCTGATCGTGTCGGGATTGGCCCTGCTGCTGGGCGTGCTGGCGTTCGGCATCACGCAGATTTTGGCGGCAGCCGGGCTGGCGCTGGGCCTGCTGTTGATCGCGGGCGCCATCGCCATTCCGGCGCGCTATTGGAAAATCAGTTCCAGCCTGGGCGGCGACCTGGGCCGTTTCCTGCGCGCCACGCCGCTGGCGGTGTGGGGCATGACGGCGGCCCATGCCGGGCTTGGCGTCACTGCCATCGGCGTCACCGCGGTCACCGCCTGGCAATCCAACAAGATCCTGGAAATGAAGGTCGGCCAGAGCGTCGATCTGGCGGGCGCGCAATACACGCTGAATTCCATCGGCGACGTGGTGGGGCCGAATTACCAGGCCGAGCAGGCGCTTTTCACCGTCACCAGCCATGCCGGCAGCCGCATTTTGGTGTCGGAACGGCGGCTGTTTTCCGCCAGCCAGACCACCACCACCCAGGCCGGCATCGGCACCGGTTTCCTGGGCAATGTCTATGTCTCGATCGGCGAACAGGGTGCGGGCGGTCTGGTGGTGCGCATCTGGGATCATCCGCTGGTGGACTGGATCTGGGGCGGCGGCTTTTTGATGGTGCTGGGCGGGGCGCTGTCGCTCAGCGACCGGCGCTTCCGCGTCGGCGCGGCGCGGCCGGTGGCGCGCGTGGCTGCGGTCAAGGCTTCGGCATGAAACGCCTGTTATTCTTGCTGCCGGTGGCGGCCTTCTTTGCCGTGGTCGTGGCGTTCGTGATGGGGCTCAGGCACGATCCCTCTCACATCACTTCGACACTTATAGATAAGCCTTTGCCGCAGTTCGTGCTGCCGGCGGTGCGCGACAATCAGGGTCTCGCCAGCGCGGATTTCCGTGGCGAGCCGATGTTGCTCAATGTCTTCGCCTCCTGGTGCGTGGCCTGCCGGCTGGAGCACAGTTTACTGCTGCAACTGAAAGGCCAGGGCGTCACCATCCAGGGACTGGACTGGAAGGACGAGGCCGTCGACGGTGCGCGCTATCTGGCCGACAGCGGCGATCCCTATATCAAGGCCGGCAACGACAAAAGCGGCCGCACCGGCATCGACCTTGGCGTGGCGGGTGTGCCGGAGACCTTCGTGGTCGATCGCAAGGGCCGGGTTCGCTACAAGTTCATCGGTCCCATCGAAGCCGACGACTGGGAAAATACCATCAAGCCCATGTTGCAGCATTTGCGGTCCGAGACATGAAATGGCGGCTGGTATTGGCCTTTGTTTTGTTCTGGGCTGTGCTGGCGTCGCCGGCGTTCGCCGTGTTGCCCAATGAGCAACTGGCTGACCCCGCGCTGGAAGCACGGGCGCGGACCATCAGCGCGGGCCTGCGCTGCGTGGTCTGCCAGAACCAGACCATTGACGATTCCGATGCCGATTTGGCGCATGACTTGCGGGTGCTGCTGCGCCAGCGGCTGAAGGCGGGCGACACCGATCAACAGGCCATCGCCTTCCTGGTCAATCGTTACGGCGCCTATATCCTGCTCAAGCCGCCGTTCGATGCCGAGACCGTGATGTTGTGGCTGGGGCCGCTGCTGGCGCTGCTGGCAGGCGGGGTGGGTGTGGGTTTTTATCTCAGGCGGCGCTGCAACGATGATCCCGCCACCTTCACCCCGGAAGAACAGGCGCGGCTGGCCAGGCTGCTGAAGGACGACACCGCATGATTCTCTGGATTGTACTGACCGTGATGATCGCGCTGGCGGCGGTGGGACTGACCATCCCGCTGGTGCGCCGCTATGAGCAGCGCCCGCAAGGCAAGACCGTGGACATTCTGAAGGGCCAGCTCAGCGAAGTGGATGCGCAAGTCGCCGCCAACCTGATCGATCCGGCCGAGGCCGACGCCCTGCGCGCCGAGATCAAGCGCCGCATTCTGGTGGAGGACCGCGATCATGCGGCCGTGGCGCGGCCTTTCGCGCAAACATCGATGCCTTGGGTGGCCTTAGGACTGGTAGCGATCGTCACCCTTTGCGCCACAGCGCTTTACGCCATGATGGGTCATCCCGAACTGACGTCGACGTCGGTTACCGCCACGGCCGCGCCATCCGAAGCACAAACGGCTGCTGCCGATCCTAAAGCCCATCCCATGGGCCAGGTCTCCAACATGATCGCGGGCCTGGAAGCCAAGCTGCAGCAAAATCCGGGCGATGCGCAGGGCTGGCAGATGCTGGCCTGGTCTTACATGCGAACGGGGCGTCCCGCCGACGCGGCCAAGGCTTACGCCAAGGCCGTGGCGATCGAGCCGAACAATGTCGAATATCTTTCGGCCCAGGGCGAGGCGCTGGTGCAATCCGAAGGCAAAGTGTCTGACGAGGCCGCCGCCGTCTTCCGCCGCGCGCTGAAAGGCGATCCCGCCGATCCCCGGGCGCGCTATTTCCTGGCCATCCATCGCGACCAGACCGGCGACCATGCCGGGGCCATGAATGATTTCGTGGCGCTGCTGAAAAGCGCCCCGCCGGATGCGCCCTGGGCCAGCCAAGTTCGTACGTATGTCGAAGACCTGGCCAAGGAGCAGCATGTCGATCTCACCGGCAAGCTGCCGCCGGCGCCGGTCACGGCTGTCGCCGCACCGGGACCCAACAGCGCGCAAGTCGCCGCCGCCGGAAACATGTCCGATGCCGACCGCCAGGCCATGATCCATTCCATGGTGGACAAGCTGGCGGGCGAGCTGAAAG
>JACCXK010000239.1 GCA_013697055.1 Alphaproteobacteria bacterium | reverse complement strand
ATCTGCGCCAGCTGCTGGTGGCGGGGGCTCTGGCTGTCATCCGTTACGCTCAGAGGCATGGGACCAAGCGGCCCTGGCTGGTGCAGCTGCTCGCCCGCCGGTCGCCAAAGATCGCGGCGGTCGCGCTGGCCAACAAGATGGCCAGGATGATCTGGGCCATGATGATGACCGGGGAACGGTATAGAGAACCCATGGTGGCTGCGGCCTAGCCAGCAGTACCGGGCAGATTTTGGGAAGGGCAATCGCGATGTAATGCACCATCGGAACGGGAAAACCCCTTTGCGCCAAAGCGCTTCGAGCGCGTGTTATTGATCGGGACCCGTCTTAGCGGAAGGCATTATGGCCAGCGGCCTTTGTGTGCCGCACAAACAGGCCGCACACATGGCCGCACCGACCGAAGGACAGAACATCAAGAAAGCCCTTGCCAAAGGGGAGCCGTCCACACATGGCGCAAAGCGGACGTGAGGCCGACCGGCACGAAATGGCTGCTCCGGACCCAAAGCGGACATTCGAACAGATATCGGCGCGCTAATCGCGCGTACCGGATGGGCGCTGTCTATGTAGATGTTGGCTGGTGAATGCGCGACGGTAATATCTTGTTTATGCTGTGAATCGCTAAGCATGGCCTTGGAAGCCGCCGTCCATCTCGCGGTATGGCTTCCTTTAAATGATTCCCGCGAAAGGCTATTTATGAAACGGCTCCGCCCTGTCCAATTGTTGCTGCCCGTTCTGTGGGCCGTATTTTTCGCCGTGTCGTCGGGAGCATCCGTGGCGCAAGAGCGGGTCGATGGGGTCATCCTGCAGCATGGAATGATGGGAAGCACCAGCATGCCCGACGAATTCCAGGTTACAAATCGCGGCGGCATCAAAGGCGCCAAGAAGATCGGCATCTCGGTTTTCAACGTGGCCTTTCCCCGGGAAAACCACTTCACCGCAACCTCGCGCGGGTCTTCCATCCTCGGCGGCTTTTCCACTGGCGCGTCGGCCAGCTTGAAGACAACCCTAAAGGGCCTGGACAACTCCACCATGCAGCGGATCGCCGACCGCGCCTATGCCGGCTTTGTCAGCGACCTGGAAAAGGCGGGATTTGAAGTGATGGATGCACCCGCGTTGGCGCAATCGGCGCCGGAATACAAAAAGTGGAAAGCCAGCGCCAACTTCACCGAAGGGCGCTTTGGCCCTTATGTCTCGCCGACGGGGCGATCGGTTTATCTGTTGCAGGGCGATACCGCAGGCAGAGACACGTCAGGCATGTTGGGCCAGCAAATGTCGATGTTTCGTGTGCTGGACCGGCCCGAAGCTGTGACGCGCTCGCCCTATCTGGCGCATGACGCCAATATCGGGATCATCGCGGTGACGCTGGTGCTTGATTGCGGCGTCTATTCTAGTAGCGGCGAAAAACATGCGGTGTTCGCGGGGGCTAGCGCCGGGTTCAAGCCTGGCCTGACCGCCGTTGCCGGCAACGCGATCGACCGCGGTAGCCTGCTGGAATATTGGGGGCCAAATTCCGGCGGCTTTCCGTCGGACATATTCCTATAACTACCAGTACGGTCGGAGGAGGATTTCGCGACCATCGACACTTCGGGCGAGGCCGATGCATCACTGACTGCCGACCCCGCAAAGTATGAAACCGCCGCGAATGGTGTCAGCGCGATTGCGCTGGCTAAACTGGTCGGCGTTCTGGCCGGCGCTAGATAGGCTCGCGCAAATGACCGCTTTTGGCGCAAAGCGGACATTGGGCAGACCAGGGCGGAATGGCGGCTCCTGACCCGAAGCGGACATTCGCGAGGGACGCGCTTGGGCGATAGTTACAGCTTCAGGCTGAGGGAGGAGGTGTGTAAGGAGCAGCGATGTCAGGGGGCAATGGCAGTTTCACCCACTTGGCGAAAAATACGAGGGGCCGACAGGGTCGGTAGCAATCCGTGGTGGCACGAGGCTATAGGACACTACCTAAACGCGTACTTCTGAGCGCTTCCGGTAAATTCGCCATCTTTGCGGGCATGTAATCACGAATTACAAATGCAGAACTCAAGCGATCGAAGAACCGCATTTCATTGGTGATTTAGCGAAGGCATGCTTTTTGCTTGTTAACCAAACACATGCAAAAACAAAACGGGGAACTTTAATACAATTCAAATCCATTAGCATTGCTACCGCTGTACTATTTTGTACAGTTGGAGCTGCTAACGCAGCAACCACCTTCAACACTTCGCTGGCTTCACCGCCAGGCGTATATTTCGGTGCGGGTAACTCAAATGGCAACTTCACCGTCGATCGCACCGGCAACGTCGAACTCGGCCTTAGCGCTATCGAGCGTTATGTCGGTCCCATCGTCCCAACCGGCAGCACCTACAATGTCTCTACCGCGGCGACCGCTGAACCTGGCAAGACCGGCTCCGACTGGGGCTTTGTCTTTTCCGTCAACATCAACGCCGATGGGACTGAAACTAAGCACAACCTTTCCAATATCACTGCAATCCTGGGACTTCAGGATATTGCGAAAGGCACCACTGGGTCCTTCGATCTGGCCCTGATTCCCGACAATTCACTGTACGGCGCTGGCGGGAAGTGCTTCCCGAGCTCCTCGTGCAACGTCGCCTCGAACTACGCGTTCCAGAACTCGGAAACGTTGTCGTTCGGTTCGATTGCGGGCGCGCTGGGCGATCCGACCTTCGACTACACGATGAATAATACCTACATCTTCACCCTGTCGCTCTATAACAACCTCTCCGGCGGTAGTCTGATTTCCTCTGATCAGATCACGGTTATTGCAGGCCGGGGCGCTGCGGCAGTTCCAGAACCCCTGACCCTCTCGCTGTTCGCGGCGGGCCTGGTCAGCGCCGGCGCCCTGCGCCGCCGCAAGAAGGTGTCAAAAGCCTAACCAACCATCTTGAATTGGAAAACGGCGCCTTCGGGCGCCGTTTTCTTTTGTGGTGTACGCGAGCTATATCCCCGCTGCGCTATTCTGATCTTAAAATACTTTCCGCAAAGCAGCGGCATCTAGCACCGCGATGTGGTCAGCAAGGTCATTGAAATCCTGGAGACCAAAGCAGGCCCAATTTTCGAGCGGCTGTATCCGTCAGTCTGGGAATGGCCGCTTTTGGTGCAAAGCGGACACTGCTGACCAGCGCGGAATGACAGCTCCTGACCCAAAGCGGACATTCGCCAAAGTGCCAAAGCGGAAATGGTGGGTTCCTGGTACCTAAGAGGTAGCGTTTCTGGCTAATCCGATAACGTTACCAACGCTTTCTGAATATCCGAGATAGAAGCCTTGGTCAGCGTTTTGCCAAGCTCAGCCGTCAGTCGTTCTTGAACCTCTTTGTGTAACAGTGGGCGAATCTGACCAAGGGTCTGCGGATCGGCGATCAGGACTAGCGAGGCGAAGTCGCCACCGTGGGCGCGGCGATACAAGTCCTTTGCCAGCTGTTTGGCGAATGTGGCCTCGTCGTTCTCCTGATGGGATTGTTCCGATGGCCTTACTCCGGAAGGTCCTTCATCGAGCAGATTGGACGGCTTTAGCTCGCCCTCCGCAGACAGCTCAATGTGAAGTGCGTTTCCCAAATTGCGGAAGAACCGCGCGCCAATACCATCGGCTACGACAACAAGCGCCTTTTGAGGTACGTTCTCAGTCATTATTACGCTCCTTTGTGAGGGGCCGATTATCTCGCGGGATGAGCGGCGTGTGGATTTGCAACATTGGATTAACCCAGGACAGAGTGGTAACGCGTGAGCGCGCGTTTTTACCAAACTAACCCCTTGGGACGGCATATCACTCGGATGCGCGCCGTTCAGATGTTGGTTTAGTCGCCGGCCTTCATCCCGTTTTAGTTCAATCCAAGGCGAAACCGCCGTGCCTTCACAGCCGATCAACTCAGCCGTGTATCTGAAAACAGGTTCTGAGCGTTGTATATAACGGCACCTCTCGAACTTCCAACATTCCGCGCCAACGGCAACGATAAGGCACGGATTGAATGAGTAAAAAGTGCGGGCGGGCCGAAAGCTCGCCATTTCATTGCCGCACAAAGCGGCGAGTAATCGAAAGAGATAGCCATGGTCAACAACGTTCTGACACCAGACAAGCGCGCGCTCGCCAAGGAGGCAGTCGCCGAGCCCGACATCCACCACAAGCCGATTGGCTTTTCCGACACGTTCGCGCTCGGTTTTACGAAGTTGTTGCGCTTTGCTGCCGACACGTTTTTTGCCAAACGTTACGGACATCGAGCCATCGTGCTGGAGACGGTCGCAGCGGTTCCCGGCATGGTTGGCGCCACAATTACCCATCTCACGGCGCTACGGCGCATGTGCGACGACGATGGCTGGATACGCACCTTGTTGGAAGAGGCTGAAAATGAGCGTATGCACCTGATGACCTTTGTACAGATCGCGCAGCCCAACTTGTTCGAGCGGTTGGTGATCATTCTGGTCCAATGGGTTTTTTATATAGGGTTTTTTCTGCTTTACCTGATTTCCAAGCGCACCGCTCACCGCATCGTTGGATATTTCGAGGAGGAGGCGGTCATTAGCTACACCCTGTATTTGGAGGAAATCGACCAGGGCCGCTCGCCCAATGTCGCGGCCCCATCCATCGCAAAGCATTACTGGAAAATGAGCGAAACCGCTACGTTACGGGACGTCATTCTTGTCGTACGCGCGGACGAAGCGCACCATCGCGACGTGAATCATGGGCTCGCCAATACGCTGAGTGGCCGGCCCATCGCGCATGCCGCAGCTCCATATCCCTCCCATGCGAAAGAAATCCGACTAAGCGCATGATTCAGAATTTATGAATGTTAGGGTGGACTGAAAGCTTCGATGATCGGACAGGGTCCGCGGTTCGATCCCTGGCAGACGCCTAGCAATCTCTGCAGCGCCTTCCGCGACGTTTCCAATTCTTCCGCCTGACGCACCAGGGCCTCAAGGCGCTGGCCGGCTAGCACTCGGACGCGTGCCCGGTCGCGGGTGCGGTCCAGGATCAGCAGTTCCTTGATTTCTTCCAGGGTAAAACCCGCCGCCTGTGCCTTGCGGATGAATAGCAGCCGCTGCAGGTGTCCATCGTCATAGTGGCGATAGGCGCTCTTTCCAACAGCGCGGGGCACAGGCATCAGGCCGCGTCGCTGATAGTAACGCACTGTTTCAACACCCACATCTGCCGCGTGGGCCAGTTTTGCGATGGTCATGTCGGTCATGCTTGACTCCGTACTATGGTACGTACCCTAAACATGCTTCGTCAGCAACCAGAACCGAGGAAGTCCCCAATGACGAATGTTGAAACCCCGACGAACGAAGCTTGCAAATGCATCAAGTGCAGCTGCAATCCGTGTAATTGCGCCAAGGTCCCCGAAGGCTGCGCGCCGTCCTGCGGCTGCGAGTCGAAGTAAGCAGATGTCGCCGGTCCAAGATTTCACCCGGACCGGCGTCAATGCTCGGCATCAATGTCCGCTTCTGGCGCAAAGCGGACATTGGGCCGCCCGGGGTCGAATGACCAATTCTGACCCAAAGCGGACATTGCTACTTAAACCCTGGCGGCATTGATCCTCGGTCGCTCTTGTTGGTCTTTGTGTCGGTGCTTTCGCCGACGGACACGCGCGGGGCGAAATTTTCAATGGATAACCGGCGGGCAGTGGTAGCTGACTCACCCATCATTTGCCCGAGCACATGCGCGCCCGGGCAAAGGCATTCACCCGGCATGTCCTGAAAGCCCGTCCCACAACAGCTTCAAGGCAGTCACGACCAGCAGCGCATAACAGGTCCTGTAAAGCTGCTGCTGGTCCAGCCTTGCGTGAAACCGCCAGCCCAGCCAGACGCCGCTGGGAATGGCGGGCAGGCACAGCGCCATCAACATCCAGACATTGCCGTTGGGTCTTGCCAGCAGCAGCCATGGCAGCGCCTTGGTTGCGTTGCCGACGGTGAAGAATGTGCTGGTGGTGCCGGCATAGACTTCCTTCGACAGGCCCAAGGGGAGCAAATACATCGCCAGCGGCGGGCCGCCCGAATGCGCCACCATGGTGGTGATGCCGGAGGTCACGCTTGCGGCAATCGCCTTGGGCCTGGAGCGGGGCTGGATGGTCACCCTGCCGCCCCGGACAAACCATATTCCGACAAATGTCAGTGTCACCACCGCCATGACGATGGCGATGGTGTGTTCATCCAGATGGCGAAACAGCAGATAGCCGAGGCCAATGCCTACCAGCAGTCCCGGCAACAGCATGAAAAGGTCGGGCTTGGACCAGGTCGAAGGCCTCCAGTAGTACATCGCGACCCAGTCCGAGACGACGAACAGGGGCGCCAGCAGGCCGCCGGCCGTCACCGGATCCATCACCAGCGACAAAAGCGGAATTCCGATAATGGCGAAACCGCCGCCGAACGCTCCCCGCATGAAGCTGATCAGGATACGGCTCCGAACGAGAGCAGGATGGTGAGGACCGTCAATTCCATTCTTGCGACCGTATCCGCTCACTGCGGTTTCGCAAGGGTCAGTGTGCGCCGGCGCCGCCGGCACCGGAGGCCACCTTGCGGGCAAAAAGGATGGCGACGCCCGCCAGCAGCAACACCATCCCAATCACGCCGAAGCCATCCGAGAAACCCATGATCAGGGCCTGGCGATGGACGGCGCTGCCGATGGCGGCAATGGCTTTCTTCTGGGCAACCGCGGTGTCGGACACGCCATGCGACAGGAAATAGTCGGTCAGCCGCGCGATCCGCTCGCGGGTGGCGTCGGCGTAAAGCGTCACCGAATGGCCGATGATGTTGGAGTGATACTGTTCGCGCTTGGTGATGATAGTCGCGATCACCGCCGTCCCGATGGCGCCGCCCAGGTTGCGCAGGGTGTTGGACAGGCCCGAGGCGGCGCCGGCGTCTTTGGCGGCGAGGCCCGCGGTGGTGATCGCGGTGATGGGCGACAGGATCAGAGCCTGGCCGATGGCACGCAGGATATTGGGCGCCAGGAATTCCGGTCCTGAAACATCGTAGGACAGGGTCAGGTTCATGAAACAGCTGGCAGCGAACAGGATGACGCCGGTGATCGCCAAAAGGCGCACGTCGAAGCGATTCATAAGGCTTGGAAGGAAAGGGATCAGCAGCAACTGGGGCAGGCCGGTCCAGGCCAGCACCAGGCCGATTTGCTCGGCATTATAGTGCTGCACCTGGCCCAGATACTGGGGCAGGATGAAGACCGAGCTGAACAGGGCAAAGCCCACGAACACCTGACCGGCCACGCCGGCGGTGAAATTGCGCTGCAGGAACAGGCGCAGCTCTACCACCGGCTTGCGGACTTTCAACTCGATGGCGACAAAGGCGGTCAGGAAGACGGCGGCGATGATCGACAGGTCCAGGATGAAAGGTGACTGGAACCAGTCATCCTTGTTGCCTTCCTCCAGCACGGTCTGCATGGCGGCAAGGCCGATGGCCATGGACGCGATGCCGGCCCAGTCGCCCTCCTTCAGCAGTGCCAGCTGCATGGGCGTCAGTTCCAGCGCGAAAACCAGCATGCCCGCCATGACCAGGCTGGGCAGGGTGTTAACATAGAAGATGGTTTGCCAGCCGTAATTCTCGGTCAGATAACCGCCGATGGTGGGGCCGATGGCCGGCGCGAAGGTCACTGCCACCGCGAACATGGCCAGGCCGATGGGCTGCTGGGACTTGGGCAATTTGGTCAGCACCATGGTGAAGGCCATGGGCAGCAAGGTGCCGCCGGCAAAGCCCTGCAGGCCGCGCAGCACGATCATAGTGCCCAGGTCGTGCGCAAAGGAACAGGCGATGGAAAACAGCATGAACAGGATGGTGTTGGCCACCAGGAAGCGCTTGAAGGAAAAGACACGGCTGAGATAATCGGTCATCGGGATGACGATGATCTCGCCGATCAGGTAGGAGGTGGAGATCCAGGCGCCATTGTCGATGCCGGTGCCGATGCCGCCTTCGATATCCAGCAGCGAGGCGTTGGTGATCTGGATGTTGAGGATAGACATGAACGCCCCGACCATCCCGGCCAGTACGGCGATCCAGGCCTTGAAGCCGGCTTTGTCAGCGGATGCGTCCGACATGGCGATTATCCCTCTGAGATAAAGCCTTCAGCTTGTCTTGACTGGCTTGGTCATCACCACGGGATTAACCGACATGCCGGGGCGCAATTCGTTGCGCAGAGGGCTGTCGGCATCCAGGATGATCTTGACCGGAATGCGCTGAACCACCTTGGTGAAATTGCCAGTGGCATTGTCGGGCGGCAGCAGCGCGAATTCCTGGCCGCTGGCGGGCGCCAGGCTGTCGACATGGCCGCGCGCCTTGGTGCCAGGGAACATGTCGATCTTGATTTCTGCGCGCTGCCCGGCATGGACATGGGTCAGTTGGGTTTCCTTGAAATTGGCCACAACATAGGCGGACTGCACCGGGACGATAGACATTAGCTGGGTGCCGGCCTGGACATACTGGCCGACGCGCAAGGTGCGGTTACCGACCACGCCATCCACCGCCGCGACGATGTCGGTGTAGGAAAGATTCAGTTCCGCCTGGCGCAGATTGGCCTGGTCGCGCAGCAAGGCGGCTTCGGCCTGGGCCAGGTCCGCCTTCAGCTGGTCCACCTGCTTGACGGCGGTGGTAAGCGAAGCGTTGTCGCGCGACACGCTGGCAACAAGGGCGGCATTGCGAGACGCCGCTTGCTGCGCGCTCTGCAGCGAGGCAGCGCCGGCTTCAACCAGGCGGGTATAGCGGCGGTCATCTTGGGCCGCGAAATTCTGGTTGGCCATGTCGACCGACACCGCGGCGCGGGCGCCTTCGATCACCGAATGCTGCACTTCCAAGGTGGCCCTGATGTGGTCGCGGCTGGCCTCGGCGGCGGCGACACCGGCGCGCGCCTGGTCCAGCGCGGCGCGCAGGTCCCGGTCGTCGATGCGGGCCACGACCTGGCCGGCGCGGACGCGCTGGTTGTCCTGGACCAGCACCTCATTGATGTAACCGGAAACCTTGGGCGCCACTGCGGTGCTGTCGGCCCGAACATAGGCGTCGTCGGTGGAAATCTCGAAGCGGCCTTCGGTCCAGTAGTGGTAGCCGAAGGTTCCCGCGCCCAGAAGGGCGAGCAGGGCGGCGCCCGCCAGAAGCGCGCGGCTGCGGCGCGCCTTGGGCTGTTGCGGCTGCGCCTGGTTCAGGGCCTGGGCAACTTCGCCGATATCGATCTTTCTCTGGACGGTCATTGGCATCTCCCTCATTGATTGCCTACGACCGAAGAAATAGGTCCTCCGGAATAATCGACCATCCGGCAATATCGAGATGTATCCTTCCAAAAACCAGAAATGTCCTTTTGCCTGCCGGATCAGGCCTTTGTCTTCTTTCTGGGAGCGCCTACGGCCATGCTGGCCAGCTCTTCCTTCAGCAGCGGGGTGGCAAAGTCCAGGAAGCTGCGCAGTTTGCTGGGCATGAATCGGTTGGACGAATAGACCAGACTGACCGGGATGGGCGATGGCTGATAGCCATCCAACAACCGTACCAAGGTCCCGGCCTTCACACAGGATGCGATGCTGTAGGAAAAGGCTGTGGTGATGCCCATGCCGTCGCGCGCCGCCTCGCATGCCGAATCCAGATTGCTCACCATCAACCGCGATTGTACGGGCACGGTCACTTCCTCCCCCTCCTCCCGGAAGGTCCAGGTCTTGGGCGAGATCAGCGGCGCATAGCTGATGCAGGCATGCCCCTGCAGATCCTGCGGGGTGCGCGGAGTGCCGCGGGCCTTCAAATAATCGGGACTGGCGCAGGTCACGCGCTGGATTTCGCCCACCCGGACCGCGATCAGGCTGCTGTCGGCCAGATTGCCGATGCGCAGCGCCAGGTCCACATGCTCTTCCACCAGGTTGACGGCGCGGTCCGCGAAACCCAGCTGCACATCCACTTCGGGAAAGGATTTCAAGAAGCCGCCCACGATCGGCAGCAGCAGGATGCGGCCCAGCGCAACCGGCGCGGACAGCACCAGCTCGCCGCGCGGGATGGAATATTCGCCCGCGGCGGTGCGTTCGGCTTCGGCCAGGTCGGCCAGGATTCGCTTGGATGCCGCAACAAAGGAACGGCCGGTATCGGTTAGCACCAGTGCGCGGCTGGAGCGGTTGAACAATTTGGTTCGCAGATGGGCTTCCAGATCGGAAAGCTTGCGGCTGACGGTGGCCAGGGGCGTTCTTTGCCGCCGTGCCGCTTCCGACAGGCTGCCGGCCTCGGCAACAGCCAGGACCACTGACATGGCTTCAAAACGGTCCATTTTCCAATTTCCGTCTTTTGGAAGGATGTATCTCGATTTTGCCAGATATGCAGTGATTTCGGAAGGGCCTATTTGTGGCTTCACACCAACCCAAGGAGGCTCACATGACCAACACATCTTCCAACAAGAGCACCGCCCTTATCACGGGCGCTTCCAGCGGCATCGGCGCGGTTTATGCCGACCGCCTGGCACGCCGTGGCTACGATCTCATCCTGGTCGCCCGCAACCGGCAGCGGCTGGATACCCTGTCCCGCCGGATCACCGCCGAAACCGGCCGCAATGTCCGGGCCGTTACCGCCGATTTGGCCACGCCCCATGGCGTGCAGTCGATCGAGCATATCCTGCGCGAAGACACCCAGGTTTCCCTGCTGGTCAACAATGCCGGTCTGGGCTCGGTTGCCCCGCTGCTGGACGCCGATGTCGAAAAGATGGAGCACATGATCCATCTCAACGTCACGGCGCTGACGCGGCTGACCTATGCGGCCGTACCCGGCCTGGTCCGGCGCGGCGGCGGCACCGTCATCAACATCGCTTCGGTCGTTGCCATCGCGCCCGAGCGGCTCAATGGCGTCTATGGCGGCTCCAAGGCCTTCGTCCTGGCCTTCAGCCAGTCGCTCGATCACGAGCTGCGCGACAAGAATATCCGTGTGCAGGCCGTGTTGCCCGGCGCGACCGCAACCGACTTCTGGGACATCGCCGGCAAGCCGGTGCATGAATTGCCGTCGGATTGGGTCATGTCGGCGGAGGACATGGTCGATGCGTCATTGACCGGGCTTGATCTGGGCGAAGTCGTGACCATCCCGGCGCTTCCGGACGGCGGTGAATGGGACCGTTACGACACAGCCCGCCGCGCCATGGCGGTCCGGCTGTCCGGCGCGATCCCCGCACCCCGCTATACTGCCGCCAGGAGATCGGCGGCGGCCTGAACCCCAACCAACCCAAGGAGAAGTACCATGAGCAACGATAAAATCTTATACACCGCCCAGACCCACACCACCGGCGGACGCGACGGCGCCTCTCGCAGCAGCGACGGCCGCCTGGATGTGAAACTGTCGACACCGGGCACCGCCGGCGCCGGCACCAATCCGGAGCAGCTGTTCGCTGCCGGCTGGTCCGCCTGCTTTGAAGGCGCCATGGCGCATGCCGCCAGGCAAATGAAAATCGCCCTGCCGGCCGGCGTCGCAGTCGATGCCGAAGTCGACCTGAACCTGGGCGATAGCGGCTTTTTCCTTCGCGCCCGCCTGAATGTCAGCATTCCGGGCCTGGACCGGGAGACGGCGCAGCGCGTGGTCGAGGCCGCGCACCAGACCTGCCCCTACTCCAAGGCCACGCGCGGCAATATCGAAGTTGCCGTCAACCTGGTGTGAAGCATACCGTCGCGG
>JACCXK010000232.1 GCA_013697055.1 Alphaproteobacteria bacterium | reverse complement strand
GTACCGGACGCGGCGGATCGCCCCGATCTTGTGGCCGACAGTGACGGCGCCAGCATGGGCGCCACCGCCCTGGTCGGCGAAATAAACTAGCCGAGCCCGCGACTTACCCCTGTTCCTGCGCTATTCTGGCTCACCCCACTGGGAGCGAGTCGGGTACGGGCCTATGGTCCCGCCGCGCGGGCACCCAGGGGGGCACGCAATCGAGGGGCCCGCGTTTCCTTTGGTGCCTTATCCAACCCATCCGTGATCCCAAACTTGCCCGAGCCCGGCCAGAACCCCACATTGGCACCAGAACCGCTGGTTGAGCATCACGCCAGCGATCCGCTGGCGGGGATGCCCGACGGCGATGGCCATGGCGAGCACAAGGCGCCCGACTGCAACCGCCACACCATGTTCGGGCTCATGTTGGGTGCCATGGGGGTCGTCTTTGGCGACATCGGCACCAGCCCGCTTTACGCCCTGCGCGCTACCGTGCTGGCGACCGAGGGCGGCCTGCCCAATCACGTCGCGGTGATGGGCTCACTCTCGATGATTTTCTGGGCGCTGATCCTGGTGGTCACCGTCAAATATGTCCTGATCATCATGCGCGCCGACAACAATGGCGAAGGCGGCACGCTTGCGCTGGCCGCCCTGGCGCACCGCTCGCCCGGCATGACGCGCAGGATCAAGGCCACCATCGGCATCGGCGCCATTGTCGGATTGGCGCTGTTCTTCGGCGACGGCATGCTGACCCCCGCGGTCACCGTGCTGTCGGCGGTGGAAGGCCTGAAGGTGGAGAACCCGCGCTTCGCGACATTGGTGGTGCCGCTGGCGCTGGCCATCCTGGCCAGCCTGTTCCTGATCCAGAGCCGCGGCACCCACAAGATCGGCCGGCTGTTCGGCCCGGTGATGGTGTTGTGGTTTGTCGCGCTGGGCGGCTTTGGTCTTGTGTCGCTGATCCGCACCCCCGGCATCCTGGCCGCCTTCAATCCCTGGTACGCGCTGCTGATGTTTTTGCATGCGCCCTGGGTGGCGTTCGTGTCCCTGGGCGCGGTGGTGCTGGCGGTGACGGGCTGCGAGGCCCTCTATGCCGATATGGGCCATTTCGGCAGGAAGCCCATCCAATATGCCTGGCTGTTCGTGGCGCTGCCCGCGCTGCTGTTGAATTATTTCGGCCAGGGCGCGGCGCTGCTGCGCCAGCCCGACCAGGCGGAGTTCGCCTTCTTCTCCGTCATTCCCCATTGGGCGCATATCCCGATGGTGATCCTGGCGACCCTGGCCGCCATCATCGCGTCACAGGCGGTCATCACCGGCGTCTTCTCCATGACGCAACAGGCGGTGCAGCTGGGCCAGTTGCCGCGCATGGAAATCCGCCACACCAGCGCCACCGATTACGGCCAGATCTATGTGCCGCGCATGAACGCCTTTCTGGCGGTCGGCGTGGTGCTGATCGTGCTGATCTTCAAGAGCTCGGACGCGCTGACCGCGGCCTATGGCATCGCGGTGACCGGCGTCATGGTGATCGATACTTTCAATGCCGGCATCGTGGCGGGCAAGCAGTGGCGCTGGCCGGTGCTTTTCACCTTCGCCCTGTTCGGCGCCATGGGCGTCAGCGATCTGTTGTTCTTCATCGCCAATTCGTTGAAGATTCCCGAAGGCGGCTGGCTGCCTTTGTTCATTGCCTTCTGTGTCTTTGTCGGCATGGACACCTGGCGGCGCGGCCGCCGCGTGCATCTGGAAAAAGTGCGCTCCGAGTCCCTGCCGCTGTCCCTGTTCCTGGAGCGCGCCGACAAGAGCACCACCCGCGTTGCGGGCCTGGGCGTATTCCTGTCGTCACGCACCGACATCGTGCCCGGCGCACTGCTGCACAATCTCAAGCACAACAAGGTCCTGCACGAACGCGTGGTGATCGTGAATGTGGTCGTGGAAGACACGCCGCTGGTCGTGCCGGCCAAGCGGCTGGACGTGGAAAAACTGGGCAAGGGCTTCTATACCGTGCGCATCCATCACGGTTTCTACGAGACACCCGACGTGCCGCAGGCGCTGCAGGAAGCCCGCCGCTTCGGCCTGGCGCTGGACGTCGACACCGCCACCTTCTTCATTGGCCGCGAGACTTTGGTTCCGGCCGAACGATCCGAGCTGGGCGTGCTGCGCAACCGGCTCTATCGCGCCTTGGCGGGCGCGGCGCTGTCGCCCGCGCGTTTCTACCACCTGCCGCCCAACCGGGTGGTAGAGTTGGGCACGCAAATCACCATCTGATGGCGCAGCCTTGAAACAGGACGAAAAAGTCCCCTTCCGCCGGACCCTGGGCCTGACCGTAGGGGCGCTGGGCGTGGTGTTCGGCGACATCGGCACATCGCCGCTTTACGCCATGCACGCCACCGCCGATGCGGTGGGCGGACATGCCGCCAGCCAGGCCGCCATCTATGGCGCCTGTTCGCTGATCTTCTGGGCGCTGGTGGTCGTGGTCACCTTGAAATATGTCGTCTTCATCATGCGCGCCGACAACAATGGCGAAGGCGGCGTGATGGCGCTGGCGGCGCTGGCGCACCGCTCGCCCATTCCGCGGCTGGCCAAGACCGCCATCGGCGTGGCGGCACTGATGGGCCTGGCGCTGTTCTATGGCGACGGCATGCTGACCCCGGCCATCTCGGTGCTGTCGGCAATGGAGGGGCTGGGCGCTTCCGAGACCTTCAAGCCATGGATCCTGCCCCTGACATTGCTGATCCTGGTTGGCCTGTTCCTCGTGCAGAGCCGCGGCACCGACAAGATCGGCAAGGTGTTCGGGCCGGTGATGGTGGTATGGTTCATTGTGCTGGCGGTGCTGGGCGGCATCGAAATCGTCAAGCAGCCGCAAATCCTGTTTGCCGCCAATCCCGGCTATGCCCTGGACCTGTTCCGCACCGAGCCCTGGACCGCCTTTGTCGCGCTGGGGGCGGTGGTGCTGGCAGTGACGGGCTGTGAAGCGCTCTATGC
>JACCXK010000215.1 GCA_013697055.1 Alphaproteobacteria bacterium | reverse complement strand
GCGTGGGACTGACCGGCGTGACCATCGGCTGGGCGTTGGGTTTTCCCGCCGCGGTGGCGGCCGCCAGCGGCGCCGTCTGCACCTCCATCGCCGACCGCACCGATCCCTTGCGGCTGAAAATCTGGATCATGGGCTTTGCCTTCGCGGGCACGGTGTTCTTCACCGGCCTGTCGGGTTTTGCGCGCTTCGACACCATCGCCTTCATTCTCGCCACCGCCTTTGTCGGGCTGTGGGCGGGGTTGATCTCGGCTTACGGCAAATGGGTGCTGAGCCTGGCCATGACCAGCGTGCTGGCCTTCGTCTTCGCCATGGGCCAGGCGTTCGCCACGCGCTCCGATGTCGCCGATCACCTGATGCTGACCGCGCTGGGTGCGATGGGCTACACGGTCTATGCCGTGGTCATCGCCTGGCTGTTCGACGATCGCGGCCGCCGCTTGCTGCTGGCCGAGGCGATGCATGCCTTTGCCGCCTACCTGCGCGCTAAGGCGGCGCTCTACAATCCCGACAGCGAGGGCCCCGGCGCCTTCCGCGCCATGATCGATGCCCATGCCGCGCTGGCCGACCGGCTGCAGGCGGCGCGCGACAGCCTGTTCGCGCGGCGCAGCCACCGCACGCAGCTCAAGCGCATCGACACCTTGATCGCGCTGCTCGACGCGTTCGAGACCGTGCTGTCCTCGGACGCCGACCTGGAAGCGCTGCGCCACGCGCGAGACAATCCATGGGGGCGCGAGCTGATGTGGAAGCTGAATGGCTTTGTCAGCCAGATGGCGGAAGAAGTGGAGCGCCTGACCCTGGCGCTGCGCTTCCGCCATGGCCACACCACGCCCTTGCGCCATGCCGAGGATGCGAGGGCCTTGCAGGAGGCGGTGGCGCAGGCGCGTGAGGCCGCACCGGACGACGCGATCATTCACGCCTTCATCGCCACCACCAACAAGCTGGTGCTGGCCGACAGCTATATTGCCACCCTCGCAACCGCACTGGATGACAAAACCGAACCCACCACCCTGGCGGCGGGACTGGACCTCGACCTGTTCCGCCAGGATGCGCCGCGTGGGCTAGGCGTGCTGCTGGACCAGTTCCGCTGGCATTCGCCGGCTTTGCGCTACGCCATCCGCCTGTCGCTGGCGATGACAGTCGGCCTGGGCCTGACCTTGATATTTCCCCGCTTCGCCCACGCCAACTGGGTGCTGCTGACCATCGCGCTTATCATGCGCGCCAATTACAGCGTCACCAGCCAGCGCCGCTGGGACCGCGTCACCGGCACCCTGATCGGCTGCGCCTTGGCGGTGACCTTCATCAACACCCTGCCCGCCCCGGTGCTGCTGCTGCTCATCGTGCTGGCGGTGGGCACCAGCCATGCCTATGGCCTGGTGGCCTATCGGGTGACGGCGGTGGGGGCGTCCATTTCCTCGCTGTTGCTGCTGCATTTCGTGGACCCTTTGGTGCATCCGCAATTCTTCGAGCGCATCGTGGATACATTGATCGGCGCGGGACTGAGCTGGGCTTTCAGTTATCTGCTGCCCAACTGGGAGCGCGACGACCTGCCCCGCACGGTGCAGGGCTTGCTCGCGGCCGATGCCGGTTTTGCGGAGGCTGCCCTGCGGCGCGTCCATTCCTCGCAAGCCTATCGTCTGGCGCGCAAGCGGACCCTGGAAGCGGTGGCGCAATTGTCGGGCGCCATCCGGCGGCTGGCGGATGAACCCAACACCAATCGCAGAGCGCTGGCTTCTCTGGGGGAATTGCTGGGCGCCAATTACCTGCTGGCATCGGACCTGTCCTCCATGCCGGTGCTGGTGAAACTGCGGGCCCAGGACCTGGATGCGCCGCTGGCCGATGCCGCCATCACCGCCACCCGCGAGCGGGTGGTTGCGCTGCTGAGCCCCGAAGGCGGCGCGGAAGGCGTCGATGCCGCCACGCCCTTGCGCGACAGCCTGGCCGGAATGCATGGCAGCGCGGCGATGGAAGTGCTGGGCCGGCGGCTGGAGCATATCGAACATGCCGCCCGCAAGGTGGCGCGGCTGGCGGCACGGCCGGTGATCGAGGATATTTAGCCCCGCCTGTCATTCCCGGCGAGCGGCGTGCGGAGCACGGCGCGAGGGAAGGGAACTTAGGTACCAACCACCTACAGGTTTATATTTACCTGGGTCGTTCGCACGCTGTCGCTACGAACTCCCTCATGCTCGCTATCGCTCGCATTCGCCGGGGATGACATTATGAGTTTAAATCCTCGATCACCGCTTTGATGCGATGGATGGCGGAATGAAGGTCGCGGTCCACCTCGCGCCGCCACAGCCGCAGGATCACATAGCCTGCTTCGCTCAGCAGCCTGTCGCGCACGATATGCGACGAACGCCGGCCCGGCTCGCCATCTTCCAGGCTGACCACCAGCTTGGCGTCATGCTCGACGAAATCCAGGGTGAAGGTCTTGAACGGCGATTTGCGGCGGAAGCGGAAACCTTCGAGCGCCCGCAACCGTGCCCACAGCCGGTTCTCCAGCGTGTTGCGGCTCCGTAGCGGGACTTTGCGCTGCATCACCTTACGAGGGCGATCAATTCGACCGCCTTGTCCAACTCGTGCGCGAGCGCGGCGGCGCGTTTCTGGGCTTCAGCATCCTCGCCCCATTTTTCCGCCTGGTAGGTCTCGTCAATGCGGGAAAGCTGGAAGGCAGTGGCGCCGGGGATGAAGCCTTCCGCCACTGCCAGGGCCAGCACAGCGCTGCCGGTGATGGAAGCGATGACATGCAGCGCCGCCAGGGTGAAGGGATCGAGTTCCTCCAACGCCTGGCGCAGCGCGCCCAGCGCATCCGGCGTCTGGTCTATGGGCGTGAAGCCTTCCGCTACGGTCATGCGCGCGCCATGGCGTTGACGTACCCAGTCCAGCAGCGGGTCCCAACCTTCAGCCTGCCGCGTCACCAAGGTCGGCGGCTGGTGGGCGCGATAACAGAGAAGATCATTTTCGCCGAAACGCAGGATCGCGGTGACCACATCGCCCGGATTGATCGCCACGCCGTCGATCACCGTGTTGGCCAACCGCAGCAGCGGCATGGTGGTGGCGATGATCTCCGCTCCCTGGCTTTGCCATTCCACCGCGATGGCGTCGGCCAGTTTTTCCGTCGGCAGCGCCAAGGCGCGGCGGCCGGGCGTTTTCACCGGCTTGCCGTCCAACAATACGGCAAACCCATGGACCCCGTGTGCAACAGAGACTTGCTTGTAGAAACGCTTCATCTCTTCTTTTTGGTTTTCTTCGGCGGGAACGGATCGCTTTTGTCGTCAGGATTGAAACCCAGCAGCTTCCAGCTCTTGACCATGTGCGGCGGCATAGGCGCGGTGGCCTGCAGGCGTCCGCCATCGGGGCGGCCGATATCGATGCTGCGGGCATGGAGGTGCAGCTTGTCGGCGATATCGCCCTTCCCCCGGCTGTCGGTGCCGCCATACTTGAAATCACCGACAATGGGGGTGCCCAGGCTGGCCAGATGCACGCGAATCTGGTGGGTGCGCCCGGTGATCGGCCGCGCCGCCACCCAGGCGAACTCGGTGCCGGCCGTGGCCATCACGGCATATTCGGTGAGGGAGAATTTGGCGCCCTCGTCGCCTTCTTCGGTCATGGCCATGCGTTCGTCGCGGCCATGGGGGCCGTGGCCGCCTTCCTTGGCCAGCGCGCCCTTGACCACGCCGTTTTTCTGTTTGGGGACGCCACGGGTGAGCGCCCAATAGACTTTCGAGGTGTCGCGCAGCGCCAGGCTGGCCGACAGGCCCGAGGCCGCCAGCGCGGTGCGCGCAATCAGCAGCACGCCGGAGGTATCGCGGTCCAGGCGGTGCACCAGCTTGGGCCGGGTCGGCTTTTCGTACTGCAGAGAATCCAGCATGCCGTCGACATGCTTGGTGAGGCCGCTGCCGCCTTGCGTCGCCAGGCCCGGTGGCTTGTCGATCACGATCACCTGCTTGTCCATGTACAGGATGCGGTCGGCCAGGCTGCCCATGTCCTTGGTCGCCAGCAGGTGTTTGGGTTCGGTGTCAGGCTTGTCGCGCTGGGGCGGCTTGGCATGGATCACCTGCGGCGGCAGGCGCATCGCCTGGCCGGCGGCGATGCGGTCGGCCGCCTTGGCGCGCTTGCCGTCCAGCCGCACCTCGCCTTTGCGCAGCAGCTTTTCCAGCAGGGTGTGGGTCACATGCGGATAGTGCCGCTTGAACCAGCGATCCACCCGCACGCCGTCATCGTCGGCACCTATGGTGCGCAGTTCAGGCATAGACCGCCCGCACAATCCACAGGCCGGCAAACAACGCCACGATGGATAGAATGGCCGAGCCGACCACATAGCTCGTCGCCGTCACGTAATCATGGCGCTCGATCAGCATGGCGCTTTCCAGGCTGAAAGTGGAAAAAGTAGTGTAGCCGCCCAGAATGCCGGTGGTGAGAAAGGCGCGCACTTCCGACGAGACGCTGAACTTCAGCGCCAGCAAGCCGGTGACCACACCCATCAGGAAGCCGCCGCTGACATTGACGATGAAAATGGCATAGGGGAACGCCACCACCGGGTTCTGGATGGTGGACACGGCATAGCGCGCCATGGAGCCGATCGCGCCGCCGATGGCGACAACACCCAGGATAGACGCCTTCATGTTTCCCCTCCCCGTTTCGCCCGCAGCTTGGACCAGTATTCCAGCCGCTTGGCAATCTCGCGCTCAAAGCCGGTGTCCTTGGGCGCATAGAACTGCTCACGCGCCATATCGTCGGGAAAGTAATTCTGCCCCGAAAAGCCGCCCGCGGCGTCATGGTCGTATTCGTAGCCAATGCCATAGCCCAGATTCTTCATCAGCTTGGTCGGGGCGTTGAGGATATGGGCCGGCGGCATCAGCGAGCCATGCTCCTTCGCCGCCCGCTTGGCCGCGCCCAGCGCCTTGTACACCGCGTTGGATTTGGGGGCGCTGGCCAGATAGAGCACGCATTGCGCCAAGGCCAACTCGCCTTCGGGCGAGCCCAGAAAATCGAACACATCCTTCGCCGCCAGTGCCTGATGCACCGCTTCGGGATCGGCCAGTCCGATGTCTTCCACCGCCGCGCGCACCAGGCGGCGGGCGATATAAAGCGGCTGCTCGCCACCCTGAAGCATCCGCGCCAGCCAGTAGAGCGCCGCATCCGGATCGCTGCCGCGGATCGACTTATGCAGCGCCGAGATGATGTTGTAATGCTCTTCGCGGCTCTTGTCGTAAAGCGGCATACGCCGCTGCACCGCCGAGACCAGCGCGGCGGAATCTAGCGGCTTGACCGTCTTCACGCTGGACAGTTCTTCCACCAGGTTGAGCAGGTAGCGGCCATCGCCATCGGCCATGGCGCGCAAACTCGCACGCGCGTCTTCGGTCAGTTTGAGCGGCTCGCCGTAATGGGCTTCCGCACGCTGGAGCAATTGCTCCAGCGCCGCATCGTCCAGCCGCCGCAGCACCAGCACCTGGGCGCGGGACAAGAGCGCGCCATTCAACTCAAAGGACGGATTCTCGGTGGTGGCGCCCACCAGCACCACGGTGCCGTCCTCCACCACCGGCAGGAAACTGTCCTGCTGGCTGCGGTTGAAGCGGTGGATCTCGTCGATGAACAGGAGAGTGCCCTGCCCCATGCGCCGGCGCTGGCGCGCCGCTTCGAAGGTTTTCTTGAGATCGGCCACACCGGAGAACACCGCCGACAATTGCTCGAAGTGCAGATTGAAAGCGGTGGACAACAGCCGCGCGATGGTCGTCTTGCCGGTGCCCGGAGGTCCCCACAGAATGATGGAGGTCGGACGGCCATTGGCCACCATGCGGCCCAGCGGGCCTTCCGGGTTCAGCAAGTGATCCTGCCCCACCACTTCGGTCAGGCTTTTTGGCCTTAAGCGGTCGGCCAAAGGCCGCGGCGCGTCCTCAGCCAGTCCACCAGATTCGAACAGGTCGCTCATGCAGGCTGTATAACACAACGAAAAAGGCCCCGCGGGTGGTTCCGCGGGGCCTCTTTTCAGGCGGCTTTAGAGGTGCCACTTCACCCCGTGAGGCCGATTGGCGAAAGGTCCAGTGGACCTTTCGCCGGCCGAACGCCCGCGAAGCGGGCATGGATTACAGGTGCCATTTTACGCCAAAGGAGAGATTGTTGGATTTGTTGCCGATCTGGGTCAGGCCGCCGGCATTCACATTATGGGCGTCCTGGTAGCGATACTCGGCGAACAGACTGGCCCATTCGGAGGCGCGGTATTCCACCCCGCCCAGGGCCTGCCAGCCCAGCACGGTGGAGCCGCCATGGTTGCCCACGCCATTGTCCACATTGGTGTTGACCGCGCCCAGGCCGGCGCCACCGTAAACGCCGAACGGCGTGTCCTTGAACATGGGCAGGTGGTAGATCACGTTGCCCATGTAGGAACTGGTTTGCAGCCGGGCATTATTGGTACCCTTGTAGGTGGACTGGCCAAACAGGCCATCTGCTTCTACCGAAAAGTCCGGCAGGTTCCAGCGCTCGAGCGTGGTGCCGGCGCGGGCGCCGACATTGAAACCGGTGTCCATGTCGAGCTTGGAACCGCCGACACGCAAGGCGGGCGCGAAGGTCGGCCCGCCCAATATCGAAACATAGGAATCGGCCTGGGCCGCAAATGTGCCGAGCAGCAACGCCGCGGCGGACGCAACAAGCAATTTTTTCATATCAGTCCCTTTGCATGGTGCCCCCCATGCACAAGGGCTAACGCGTTTCGATACGCGCGGTCGCGTTACAAGCGTGAAAGTGCAGCAGAATTGATCGCGGCAACAGACGGTAATAATGCGCCAAGCACATTGCGGCCATATTCATGACCGTGATCATCACAAATGTGACGATCATCCTCCTACGGAGAATGCAATCTTGCGGCCGCCGCGTTCCACCACCATATCCCAGCGGTTGGCGCCGTTGAGCACCCGCACCAGATCGCCCACGCGCGCAATGGCGACGCCGTTGATGTTGCGCACGATATCGCCCGGCTGGAAACCGTAGTTGGCGGCGATGCCGTTGGGATTGACCGAGACGATCGCCACGCCCTTGGCCATCACATCCATTTGCAGTTCGGTGGCGGTGGCGGGTGAAATATTTTCCACCTTCGCGCCGGTCAGCGGATTGCGTCCGGCGATGGTCTGGACGTCGCGCGGAGGAGTTTCCGGCGGCAGCGCCACCATCACGGTGATATCGCGCCCTGCTTTTCCGGCGGCAACATGCATCTTCACGCTGTCGCCCGGCTTGTGGGTGGCGGTTCGATAGTTCAGCGACTGCATGTCGTCCACCGCCACGCCGTCCACCGATTGCACCACCTCGCCCGACTTCACGCCGGCGCGGCCCAGGGGACCATCGGGATAGACCTCCTTGATCAGCACGCCGCCCGGGCGCGGCAGGCCCAGCGACGAGGCAATGGCGCTGGTCACCGGCTGGCCGCTGGCGCCGCCCCAGGCCAGATGCACGCTGGCCTGCGCGCCGCTCTTTGCGCCTTCCACGCCTTCCACCACCCGGCGCGCCAGGTTGGCGGGAATGGCGAAGCCGATGCCGATACTGCCGCCGCTGCGCGAATAGATGGCGGTATTGATGCCCGCCAGCTTGCCGTCGGTGGTGACCAGCGCGCCGCCGGAATTGCCCGGATTGATCGCGGCGTCGGTCTGGATGAAGAACTGGTAGTCGCTGGCGCTGATCTGGGTCCGCGCCAGGGCCGAGACGATGCCCATGGTCACGGTCTGGCCGACATTGAAGGGATCGCCGATCGCCAGCACCAGGTCACCCACCTGCACATTGTCGGAGTCGGCGAACGGCACCACCGGCAGGCGCTCGCCCTTGGGATCGATCTTCAGCACCGCCAGGTCCGTACGCGGATCGGCCAGCAGCACCTTGGCCTTGAACTCGCGCTTGTCCGACAGCGCCACGGTGATTTCGTTGCCGCCTTCGACCACATGATTGTTGGTCAGGATCAATCCATCGGCGCGCACGATGACCCCGGAGCCGAGCGACTGCTGCACGCGCTGGCGTTGCTCGGGCGTGGCGCCGAAGAACTGCGAAAAGAAGGGATCGTTGGCGAAGGGGTTGGCCTGAACCTGCGTCACCGTGCGGGCATAGACATTCACCACCGCCGGCACGACCCGCTTC
>JACCXK010000213.1 GCA_013697055.1 Alphaproteobacteria bacterium | reverse complement strand
CCAGTAGGTGTTGCCGAAGACATATTGCTGGGCGGCCGTGGTGGAATTGTTCTGGCCCAGGATGTTCAGCGGCACGCAGCCGGGAAACGCGCCCGGCGTGACGATGCTCGAGCGGCAGACGGTATTGCCGGTCGCGGGATCGACCACTGCATCGATCGCCGCATAAAAGCGCGACGTATTCATGTTATTGATCGTTGTGAGGGTCACGGCGTTTTGGCCATGGGTGTAGTGCATGTCCCATGAGTAATCGCCGAAAGTCTTGCCCTTCAGGCCGGCCGACACGGCTTCGGTGTTGGTCGCCTGCTTGACATTGAGCTGACGCCCCAGATCGTTGTTGAAGCGCGCGATATCGACCGAGGTGGTGCCGGGAATAAACAGCGCCGCCTGCTCGGCGGCGGTGAAGTACGGGTTGCCGCTATAGAGCCAGATCGGATAGGCCGCGTCAGTATTGGTGTAGCCCTGGCTCGCGCCGGACGTATAGGACGCGCCATAGCGGGCATCAGCATAGAAGCTCAGATCGCGGGTGAGATCGTAGTCAAAGCGCCCATAAACCTGGCCGTTATGGTCCGCCGACACCAGCGTCTGATTATGCAGCACGCCGCCATCGCCGCCGACATTGGCGTTGCCGGTTCCCGTTGTGGTACCCGGGTCAAATGCGAGGATGCTTCTGCCGTCCGCCGAAAACTGCAATCCTTTTTTCGGTCCGCTCGCGATGAGACCGAAGGGAGAGGTATTGGATTGACGGATGTTACAGGACAGGACCTGGGGATTTGTCGATGAGGTCGAGGAGCCCGTTGTCTGGCAGGAGTGCAGCGGATCGCCATAAGGACGCGCTGTCGAGTCATTGACGGAGTCGCGGTCAAAATATTCCGCGCTTGCCTCGAAATGGCCCCTGTTGAACACGTCAAATCCCGCGGCGACGCCGACCTTGAAGCCATTGGCGTCGCCATAGGTCGAGGTGCTGCCCTGCATCGTCGCCTTGAAGCCCTGGAAGTTGTGGTCGAGCACATAGTTCACCACGCCGGCGACGGCGTCGGAGCCGTAGACCGCACTGGCGCCGCCGGTCACCACATCGACGCGCTGGACCAGCATTTGCGGCAGCATGTCGACGTTGACCGTGGTGTCGTAAAACGTGCCCGGAACGCGATTGCCGTCCATCAGGATCAGGGTGCGGATGACGCCCAGATTGTGCAGGTTCAAATTGTTGGTCGGGGTGCCGAAACCGCGTCCATTGGGCTCGGTGTGCGAGGTGGTGCCCAACGTCGGGGCAAACATCGGCAACTGGGCGAGCGCTTCGGGGATGCTGGTGGGCGTCAAGGTCAGCAACTGGTCGGCGGAAACCACCGTCACGGGCGTCGGCATTCCCGAGCCATTCTCGATGCGGGAACCGGTGACGGTGACGGCTTCGGTGGCCGGGGTGTCGTTGCGTGCAACCGACGCGCCTCCGCCCGCCTGCGCCATCAGCATCAGCCCGGTCGCGCCCTGATTGTCCTGACTGCTGCCGGATTTTTTCCCGTCCGGTTGCGCGACCGTGAGCTTGATGTCCTGCACCGGCTGGACGGCGGGATCGTTGCTGGTCTTGTTCGCAGCTGCAGCGACGCTCGCAAGTGCAAAAACGCTGACCGTTCCGGCCAGAATCGTCCTGAGATAGAATTTCGTTTTCATGCCCGCCCTCGGAGTTTTTTGTTCTCTGACTGGGTGGGACGTGCCGTGTGATCAAAACCCCTATGATTTTTTGCTGATGATCTTCAGCCGGGATCGAGGCGCAGACCGATCGTGAAATAGCGCCCGATCAGATCCGCGCCCGGTCCGACCGGGTAATTCAAGCCGGGACTGCCGGTATAGCCTGGCGTCTGAAAGACACCACCCTGGACGTTGAAAAGGTTGCTGACGTCCAGAAAGCCGGTCAGCCCTTCGCCGGCCGCCGTGAAGCTGTAGGAAAGGCCGATATCGGTCTGGTAGTAGGCCCGCACATCGGGAATGGCGAAGACCAGGGTCTGGTTCGCATTCTGCCGGAAGGACGACTGGAAGCGCTCCAGCACGTCCAGGGTGAAATCGTCCAGACCATAGCTGGCGGTAAAGGTCAGCCGGTCCACCGGTGTCTGGGCGGTGCCGGCGGCGTCGGTCACCAGCGTGCCCGGCAAAGTCTGGGTCTTGAAGATCGACTGGTGGGTCCATAGCAGCCGCAAGCGCAAGGCCCCACGCAATTCCCCGTCCCAGGCCGCCAGGTCAGCCTGATAATTGGCCTCGACATCGATTCCTTCCGAATAGGTCCTGGCCAGGTTTTCTTTCAGCTGGAGGAATTGCAGCGGGAAGTTGGCCGGCGAAGTGTCGTTGTAGGAAATCGGGCGCACGATGAGATTGCACAATGGCGAGGCGCCGCCCGACGCCAGGCAAAGATTCTGGGTAATGGGATTGTTGCCCGTGACGTTGCCGATCGCGTTGTCGATATTGATGTGGAAATAGTCCAGCGAGATGCTGAAATCGCGCAGCCAGGCGGGATTGTAGACCAGCCCGGCCGTGGTGTTATGGGCGACTTCGGGCTTGAGGGCGGGATTGCCGGCCTGGCTGGTGTTCACCGATCCCGACGTGTTGGTGAGCGGATCGTTGATTCCCGAACTGGAGATCAGCGGCGCCTGGAACAGATCGAACAGCGTGGGCGCCCTGATATCCTGCGACCGGGCGGCGCGCAGGCGCAATTCGTCCAGCATCAGCCATTCCAGGCCAAGCTTCCAGCTGTTGGTCGGGCCCGAGGTCGAGTAGTCGGTGAAACGATAGGCGGCGCTCAGCGCCACATACTCCATCAGCGGCAGCCCGCGCAGCAACGGCAGGCTGAGTTCGACATCGACCTCTTCCACGCTGTTGGCGCCCTTGGCGGCCGACAATGTTTCCTTGAACCATTTCAGGTTGCCGGGCGGAACGATGGTGCCAGCGGGACCGCCCACACGCAAATTCCGCGCGTTGAAGGCCTGGTCCGGCACCGACGTGGTCAGGTCCAGTCCCTGTAGCCGGTATTCCCCGCCGACCGCCATTTTCACCGGTCCGGCCCAATTTTCGAACACGGTCCCCGAGACGTTGGCGCCGAAGTCATCCAGCGTATTTCGGGCTGTCCAGCTCGTGGTTCCTTCGACATAGGCGATGGCGTCCGTGGACGGCGCCGATGGCCCGAACAGATTGAGCGGCACGCAACCGGGGAACGCGCCGGGCGTCACCAGCGTGGCGCGACAGACGATGGCGCCGCCCGCCGGATCGCGCACCGCATCAATCGCGGCATAGAAGCGTTCGGCATTGACGTTGCCGGGGGTGGACAGTTCGGTCCGCGTGTCGCCATGCGTGTAATAGGCGTCCCAGTGGAACGCCCCGAACGCGGTGCCTTCGAGGCCGGCCGTCACCGCCAATGCGGCGGTACGGTATTTCATCGCCAGCCGCCGCGACAACTCGTCATCGAAGCGGTTCAGGGTGAAAAAGTCCGTGCCCGTATTTGTCAGCATCGCCTGCTGGGACGGGCTGAGAAAGGCATTGCCGCTGTAGATCGTCACCGGATAGGCCGATGGCGTGTTGAAGATGATCTGGTTGGCTTCATAGGTGCGCGTCAGGGCATAGCTCGCCTGAACATAGCCATTCAGGCTGGGGGTGAGATTGTAATCGAAGCGCCCAAAGCCCTGCGCCGTGTTGATAACCGGCAGCAGATATTCGTTGTGCACGATGCCGCCATCACCCCCGATGGCCGCCCCGCCGGTGGGCGTGGGCGACCCCGCATTGAACGGCGCCAGCACCCCGCCCTTGAGGAACTGCTGGCCGGCAAAAGGGCCGGAGGTCGCCAACCCACCGAAGCCGGCATCGCTTTTGCGGATGCCGGTGACAAGCTGGAACGGCACGGCGGCGCTGCCGCTGCCCACAATGGCGGCGCCCAGATCGCCATACGGCCTGGCCGCCTGATCGGTGATGGCGTCCCGGTTGTAGACTTCCAGGCTCCAGATCACATGACCGCGGTCCAGCACGTCTTGGCCGCCGGCGATGCCGAGGCGAAACGATCCGGCGTCTCCATGTTGCGAGATGCCGGCCTGCGCCACCGCCTTGAAGCCATCGAAATGCCGGTCGAGAATGAAATTCACCACTCCGGTCACCGCATCGGAGCCATAAACCGCGGACGCACCACCCGTAACGACTTCAACCCGCTGCACCAGCATCTGCGGCAAGGTATTGGTGTCGACGCTACCGTCATAGAATGTCGCGGGAACGCGCCGGCCGTCCTCCAGGATCAGGGTGCGGTTGGGGCCAAGCCCGCGCAGGTCGAGAAAATTTCCGTTGGGCCGGAAACCGCGGCCATTTGCGCCGCTGGTGGTGCTGTTGCTGGTCTGGGCCGGCGCGAAGATCGGCAGCTTGTTGAGGCCATCCGGCAAGCTGGAAGGCGTCAGGCGCATCAATTCCCGCGCCGTGACCGTGGTGACCGGCGGTGAAAACTGCGTGTCATCCAGGATGCGGGTTCCCGTCACCACGACGGATTCGGCGGTCTGCGCATCGGGCATGGCCTCGGCATGGCGAACCGCGGCGCGCGAAATGATGACGGCGCCGGACTTGTCGCGGCTGGCGGCAATACCGGTGCCGGCCAGCATCCGGTCGAGGGCGGCCCTGGCGGGAACGCCGCGAATTTCCCGGCTGGTCACGCCGGCCACATCATCGACATTGTAGATCAGCTGGATGCCGGACTGCCGGATATAATCGTCCAGCGCTTTCTTGAGATTCTCCGCCGGAATGGTGATGTTCTGCGCGGACGCCGCCGTGCAAAAGACGCAAAGCAACAGCGCACCGGAAAGGATCGCTTTCAGGGTTCGCAATGGCTTCAAATGCTCCCCCCCGGTTGCTGTTGTTATTTGCCTGGGTGGTCAATCAAAAGGGATCCCCTGACCCCTCAATGAGAAACGACGATCCTGTCGCCTTGTTCGTTTACGGAAAGTCCAAAGCCCCGGTGCAGCAACAGGACGAACACATCGACATTGTCCGCCTTGAAGCTGCCGCCGATGCGGATCTTGCGGGCATTGCCTTCGACGACAATGTGACGGGTGTTGTAACGGTTGAACTGGTCGGCGGCTTCGGAAAGCGTTTGCTGGTTGAACACCAGCATGCCGCTGCGCCAGCTCAGATCATTGGCGATGTCCTGCTCGGGCTTGGCCAGCACCAGCGTCTCGCCGCCCTTGGTGATCACCTGATGGCCCTGTTCGGCCACCAACGGGGTGTCCAACGCCGTGTTTTTCAGGATATCCACCCGCACCCGCCCCTCCCGCACCGTTACCCGCACATCATCGCCGTCCCGGAACACCGAGAATTTCGTGCCCAGGTCGGTGATGCGCCGGTTGCCGGCATAGACCGTGAAGGGCCGCCGGGCGTCATGCACGACGTCGAAATAGGCTTCCCCTGAATCCAGGGTCACGGTGCGGCCCGTCGCGGTGACATTGGCATGCACGCGGGTATTGGTGTTCAGCTCCATGCGCGTGCCATCGACCAGCCGTACTTCCTTCAGGCCGCCGACAGTGGTGGCATAGACCTGTTCCGGCGGCTGGTGCGGCCGCAGCCAGATGACGCCGCCCGCGATCAGCAGCAGCGACGCCGCGACGGCGAACACCATGCGCGGCAGCCAGACGCGGCGCTCGGGCGGCGGCGGGCGCATGCTCTTGAGGGCAGCCAGGCGATCGGCACGATGCCAAGTCGCCTTGAGCCGCAGATACGCAACTTTGTTCAGGCTGGACTGTTCCAGCCACAGGTCCAGCGCGTCCTGCTCCTCCGAGGTCAGCCCGCGATCCTCACGCGCCATCCAGGCGGCTGCGGTTTCTTCGGTTTTCTCAGCGGACATCACGCGGCCTTTTGAAAAAATTGTAACGCCGTGCCTCGCTGGTCACGGAACCCCGGCGGTCACCCAGCGCCTGCGCCAGCAGCCGCATGCCTTTGGCGACCTGGTTTTCAACCGTCTCTATGGCGATGCCCATTCGCTTCGCAACCTCTTTTTGCGAAAGACCTTCCACTTTCCGCATCAGCACCACCTGGCGGCAGCGCGGCGGCAATTCATCCAGCGCCACCTGCAGCAGACGCAGCTCCTGGCGGGCGGCGACATAGGCTTCCGACGACGGCTTGTCATCTGAGACGTTCAGCCATTCAAAATCCGCCACACTCTCCAGCGAGACCACGCTTTGGCGGCGCAGGCGGTCAATGATCAGGTTGCGGGCGACCTGGAACAGGAAAGGCTTGACCAGGATAGGGCGCTCGCGCTGCGCCGCTTCATAGACACGGGCATAGACGTCCTGGCGCAAATCGCCGATTTCCGCCTCGATGCGCCAGTTTCGCCGCAGAAAGCGGGTCAGCATGGGCTCGAGGGGAAGGACGTCTCGCATGAACCATTGGTCAATCGGTTGCTCGGCCATACCCCCTGTTGTCATCCCTGTTCGGGCCCTGCCTTCAGGCGGACCCTTGTTTTTCACCCTTTTGCGGGTGTCCGCCTATTATGACGGATCGGGAGCGAAAAACCCCCACTCTCTTTATAATGGCTGGCGTGGGACAAATCCGGGCAGCGCCAGGGCTATCGGGCCTGGCGCTGGTTCCCCCGAGGCGGCCCCCCAGCATCAGCCGGTTTCCACATCGGATTTCGGAAGCATAAGGGAAACTACCAGCAGGCCCTCAAGGGACAGATGGTATTTCGTTATGTCTGCTAGATGCGCGTCCGCAATGGGACTTTGGTCCAATCACCGCCGACGGCATGACGACGCGCAAATAGCCTCGCACAATCGGTGCGCTGGCAAATCTGATCAATTTTAATTGACCGATGTGGATAACGTGCCGTGTGGCAAAGAATTGATTGTCGCGCCGCCGGGATTCTTCCTAGCGTTCTTGTGAAGCCATTAAGGCAGTCGCCATGCCGATTGACCCCGTTATTCTTCTGATCGAGCAAATCCATCGCGCCGAGGCGGACCTGCAGGCCGAATGCCGGCGAAATGCACAGCAATACTGCCGGGAGCGGGCCGAAATGATAAACTGGACCTTGCAGAGAATTCGCACCCTGTATGCGGATCTGGTGGAAACGGTTCCCACCAGTTCGCTCGGCGCCGCCGAACTCATCCGGATCGCGTCACATCGCCTGCCCTTCAGCCAGGCGCGCTACGCCTATCATCTGGAATGCATCGCGCAGAGGCTGGGTGCGGGACAGAGAAACCAGAACGACCTGATCTGGTTGCGCGCCATGGCCTGTGCCCTCGAAGCCGGGCAGGCCGATGATCGCAATGTGCGAACGGCCGCCATTATCGCACTGGCGATAAAAGGCGCGGCCCAGCCCATCGTCATTCACCGGATGTTTGCCCCGCGGCCGCGGTCCCGGCCGGACCTTGACCAGCTTTCCCAGGGCCCCAAGGCCTTCGCGCGCCCATCCGCCCCCTCCGTTCAAGAAAGCCAGGAGTGGCGCTAGGCCGGTCAGCATTCATCGCATTACAGATTCAGTCCCGGCGGCGCATAATGTTTGGCGGCATCATCCAGCACCAGAACCCAATCGGGTCCTTGCGGCGGCGATTTGAAGTCATGCCTTTTGCCGCCTTCGATCTCTCCCAGAAGCGTGCCGACACCCGTACGCGGATCGAACCACCAGGCCCGCACGGTCTGGGCCTTCAACCGTGCCAGATCGATGGTGGCGGAATGGTCGTTCATGGGAAAATAGACAAAGGCATAGCTGCCGTCGCCGGTCGCTTCCATATGCTCGCCGCCCCCGCCCTGGCCCGCGGCGATCAAGCCGGAATCCGCCGCACGATCCAGTGAAGGCCGCGACAAGATCAGGTTTTTCAGGAACTGGACCTGCCGGGCGCCGGGACGCTGCAGCGCCGTTACCCAGTCCATCATGGCGTGATTGATCACGTCATTGCGCGGGCCGACAAAACCCCACACCGAATGATGACCGTAGGTCACCCCGGCGCCGCCGGCAAACACGGAGCGGTAGCTTTGCTTGCGCACATCATAGTCGGTGAAATAGCCATAAGACGCGTCCCATCGCGGCCAGGGACTGACGGGATGGTCTTCGTAATTTGGCTCCAGGTCGATGGTCGGCTTGGCGGGGCGGATGGCAAAATCCGCGCCACCCAGTTCCACACCGGAACGTCATGGCCGCTGCCGTGGCCGCTTTGCATGCCGTTGATGTCCAGCCATTGCGCATCCGGCAAGACGACGGAAGTCGAGGCCTCTCCACCCGAGGGGTGATAGGAGATCAGCGGCCTGGCAACCGAACCCTCCTTTATGCCTTGCGCCATGGCGCGCCAGATTGGCTCCCAGTCCGCATCGGGCGCGAAGCCGGCCTTGGTCGCGGAGGCATTGTTCAAGCCCTTGAGCCTGGCCGGCCGGTCGCCGCCCAACATCCAGATGATGTTGCGATGGGCGCGCAGCCGGTTCGCCAGATAGCGGCCATAGGCACGGGCCGCCGGAAGATTATCATTGCTGAAGATACGCGGGCCGAGGCCCCATGGCGCCGTGATCTTGTCGCCCCAGCTCGGCAGCAGCGCAACATACAGGCCACGTTTCTCGGCTTCGCTGACAATGAAATCGACCCGGTCGAAATAGGCCGCATTGGGCCTTGCCGGGTCATTGTCGGCAAAGGGCTGAAGACCGTCGGGGGCCGGCTTGTTCAAACCATCCATTTCGCCCAGCACCACCGCCTGGATGACCGTGAAACCTTCCTGCGCGCGCGACTGAAGGTAATATTGGGCTTCCTCGCGCGTGGTGGAATGGATCAGCTCCCAGGCAGTGTCCGCCAGCCAGAAGAACGGCTTGCCATCCGATGTGATGAGGTAATGCCCGTTGGCCGAAACCGAGACGGGCAGCGGACCTGCGCCATCGCGCGTGGCGCAAACGGCCGGCGGCGATAGCGCCAGCATCAATGCCAATGGGAAAATGGCGTTTCTCATGCGCGCTCCAGCCGTGTGCGCAGCGCGGACATCCGCTCCGCCCAGATCTTGCTGTCGATCACGGCGCGATTGACGATGGTGCCGGTGGGAACGCGGCCATCGCAATATTCCAGTACCGCCTGGATATCCAGCGCCCCCTGATGGGCGAAACATTGGTCCGTCCAGCACAGCGCGTGCGGCGTCAGGATCACATTGTCCAGCGCCAGGATGGGATCGGCGAGATCGGGCGGCTCCTGTTCCAGCACATCCAGGCCGGCGCCCGCGATCCGGTGCTCTTGCAGCACCTTGGTAAGAGCCTTCTGATCGACGATCGGACCGCGCGCCGTGTTGATCAGATAGCTGGTGGGTTTCATCAGCGCCAAGCGTTCGGCATTGACGATATGCCGGGTGGCCTCCGACAGGGGACAACTGATCGAAAGCACGTCGGAGCGGGAAAACAGTTCCTCGATGCCGACCAGTTCGACGCCGAGTTCCGCCATCAGGCCCGCATTCGCGAACGGATCATGCGCAATCAGCTTCATGTCGAACGGCTTGACCAGACGAAGTGTCTCGGCGCCGATATTGCCGGCGCCCAGCGAGCCGAAGGTCCGCCCGACCAGCCCGACTCCCATATGCGCACCGCGTTGCGCAAAGCCAGGCGCGCCCGCCCGCGTCAGCTTTTCCTTGATCGCCAGCTTTCCCGTCAGCGCCAGCATCAGGGTGATGACCGATACGGCGACGGGCCTCTTCACTGATTCCGGCGTGATAACCAGCGCGATGCCGGCATCCGTACAGGCCCCGACATCGACCGTGTCATATCCTACTCCAAAGCGGGCGATGACGCCCAGGCGCCCACTTTTGGGGACGCTGCCCTGGTCAAAGCGGTGCGCCAGGAGAATAAGAGCGTCGATATCCTCCAACTGCCGGGAACGGATGACAGGCTCTGACTCCAGGAACACCGTTTCGACGCGCGGATCCTGCATCAACGGCGCAAGGTCGAAATCCCGGAATGTCGGCGATCCGTCGGCATTGCGAAAATCCGCCGAAAGCGCCACGCGAAATTTTTCTGCCATTGTGAATCCTCCGGATGCCGCCAAGCGGTCTGCTAGCTCGATCTCTTGGCGACGACATTCGCGCCCGAATGGACCAAGCCGCATCGGGTGACCGCCTTGCGCAGGCACAGGCTTTCGCTGGCGCTGTTGAAGACATGGAAATGTTCGGTTTTCCGATGCGCGTCAAAAGCCGCCGCGTCGGCATAAATCTCATAGAGCAGCACCCGGTCCCCCTCGCCTTCCGGTTCCAGCACATCGAATTGCAGGCAGCCCGGCTCGTCCCGGACGGACGCATCGGCATTGGCATCGATCAGCCTGCGAAATTGCACGCGCATGCCAGGTTTGAGTTGGAATTCGACCACAACCACGAAAAGCATTGACCCCACCCTTATCGCGCTTTGCTGCTATGCGGCATTTCTTGTGGCGCGGATTTTCCGCCATGTTGCCGAAAATGCTGAATTCGAGCAAGTATTGGTGAAAGGCTCGCACAAAGCGTTCAAATCAGAACGAGCCGCCAACGCAAGGGGGAGCGTGATGAAAAGCAACCAGGTAAAATCCGACCTCGCCGCCGGAAAGCATGCGTTCGGCACCATGGTCTTTGAGTTCTTCACGCCGGGCATGCCGCAGATCGTCAAGGCGGCGGGCGCCGAATTTGTCCTGTTCGACATGGAGCATTCCGGCGTCACTATCGAGACGCTCAAGGGCCAGATCGCCGCCTGCCGCGGCATCGGGCTGGTGCCCATGGTCCGCGTGCCGGCCTTGCAATATCACTTCATTGCGCGCTGCCTGGACATGGGCGCCATGGGCATCATGGTTCCGATGGTGGAATCCGAGAGCCAAGCCCGCGAGATCGTCTCCGCCACCCGCTATCCCCCGGCGGGCCGGCGCGGCGCGGCCTTCAACATGGCGCATGACGATTATGAGCCGGGCTCCGTGCCGGACAAGATGGCAATCGCCAATGCGCGCACATTGGTTATCGCCCTGGTGGAAACCGCCGACGGCGTTGCGGCGGTGGACGACATCGCGGCGGTGGACGGAATTGACGTGGTCTGGATGGGCCATTTCGACCTGACCAATTTCATGGGCATACCCGGCCAGTTCGAGCATCCCGATTATCTCAGGGCAGTGGACAAGATCGTTCAGGCCGCGGCGCGGCACGGCAAGGTCGCGGGCATGATGGCGGCGGACGAAAATTGGGCGCGCGACTATCTGGCCAAGGGATTTCGCATCATCGCCTATGGCATCGACCATCTTCTGCTTCAGCGCGCCCTTGGCGAGGGATTGTCGCGTATCCGGGGCATGGTCAAGGTGTGAGCGGCCCGGGAACGCCGGCCAGAATTGCCGCAATGGCCGCCGCGATAGCGCTGCTGACCCCGTCAGCGGCCCTGGCGAAACCGCCCTTCATCGCGATGTCCAACGCCTATTACGGCAACAACTGGCGGCACCAGATGGTGGATGCCTTCCGCAAGACCGCGGACCAGGCCAAAAAGGACGGGCTGATTTCCGGCTATGTCGTGCTCAACGGCGACAATTCCGTCAGTGGGCAAACCTCGCAGATGATCGACCTGATCCTGCGCAAGCCGGACGTCATCCTGCTGGATGCGGCATCTTTGACGGCCTTGAACGGCGTGGTGCAGAAAGCCTGCGCGGTCGGGATCATCGTCGTCGCCTTCGATTCCATCTCCAGCGCGCCCTGCGCCACCAAGGTCGACTGGGATTTCGCCAACTGGCAAAGGCCACTGACCGACGGCATCGCCAAACTGATGGGCGCCAAGGGCAACCTGATCATCGTGCGCGGGGTCCGGGGCTCGGC
>JACCXK010000205.1 GCA_013697055.1 Alphaproteobacteria bacterium | reverse complement strand
CGCCAGGACATAAAGCCCTGCCGCCAAATCGCCGCGTTCCCGCTGTACAGAAACAGGTGATTTACCGGCCTTGCTCGAAGGCTTAAGTTCGCGCGTCAAAGGATTGCCCGATGCCCGGTTGCTTGCGTTTGTTTCCCCGCTTTTGTGCCATTGCCGCAGGCCTTGCGATAGCCGCCTGTACTCCCAAGCCCGAAGGCCCGCCGCCGCCCGCGCCCCCCATGATCGTGGTGCCCCAGGGGCCCATCGCCGCCAATCCGCTGGACCGGGACCTGCCCAGCTATCTGCGCCTGCCCGGCCTGGCCGATGGCGCCACCCCGGTGCGGGTGGGCATTATCCTGCCCTTCACCAGCACATCGGCGCCCACCCGGGCACTGGCCGCCTCGATGCTGAAGGCGGCGGAACTGGCGATGTTCGCGGCCGGCAACCGCAACATGCTTTTGATGGCCGCCGATGAAGGCAATGGCGGCGCCAAGGCGGCCGAAGCCGCAGAACAGCTTTTGGCCCAAGGCGCCGAAGTCATTGTCGGTCCGCTGTTCGGGGCGTCGGTGTCGGCGGTGGCGCCCATCGCGCGCGACCGCGCCGTGCCGGTGCTGGCCTTTTCCACCGAGAAGAATGTGGCGGGCAACGGCGCCTATCTGCTCAGCTTCCTGCCGCAGAATGAAGTGCGCCGGGTGGTGAGCTATGCCGCCGCCAATGGCCATCACCAGTTCGCGGCGCTGGCGCCGCAAACCGCCTATGGCGACGTGACCCAGGAGGCGTTCCGCGACTCGGTTGCCGCGGTGCATGGCACGGTGGTGGGCGTGGAGCGTTTTGCCCCCAATGCCGCCGCCGTCGCCGCGCCCGCCAGCGCCGTGGCCAAGAGCGGCGCCGACGCGGTGCTAATCGCGCAAGGCGGCGTGATCCTGCGTGCTATCGCGCCAACGCTATCGCTGGACGGCGCGACGCGCGACAAGGTCAAGCTGCTGGGTACCGGCTTGTGGGACGATGACAAGGCCATCGCGCGCGAATCCAGCCTGCAGGGCAGCTGGTATGCCGCGCCGGCGCCCAATGCCGATGCCGAATTCGTCGACAAGTACCGCGCCGCCTTCGGCAGCGCCCCGGCGCAGATCGCCAGCCTGGCCTATGACGCGGTGTCGCTGGTGGCGCTGTTGTCGCAAGGCACGCCCTATCATCGCTTCACCGCGGCGGCACTGGCCGATCCCAATGGCTTTGCCGGGGTCAACGGCATCTTCCGCTTCAACAATGACGGCACATCGGAGCGCGGGTTGGCGGTGCTGGAAATGACACCGGCGGGCCCGGTGGTGGTCAGCCCGGCGCCGACCACGTTCCAAGGCAAGAATTCTTAGAGAAGCTCTTCGATCACCCGATTGAGCAGCAATCGCCCGGCGGGTGTCGCTTTCAGTACATCCCCGTCCTGTCGCAGAAAGCCCTGGCTTGCCAGCGCCGCGATTTTTGCGGCATCGGGCCGCGTGCCCCAGCGCCATTCATAGCCGGCGAGATCGAGGCCTTCCGACAGCCGCAGGTTCATCAGCAGATGTTCGCGCGCGGCGTCAGAATCGGAAACCGCAAACTGTTCAGCAAAGCCGTGGCCGCTTTTCGAAACTGTGTCGCGCCAGCGTTCCGGCAGCTTGATCGCGGCGGTGGCCGTGCGCTGGCCGCCAAGATCGACCCGCCCATGCGCCCCCGGCCCCACGCCGGCATAATCGCCATAGCGCCAATAGATCAGGTTGTGGCGGCTCTCCTGGCCGGGGCGGGCATGGTTGGAAATTTCGTAAGCGGTAAGGCCGGCGGCCTCTGTCAGCTCCTGCGTAGTTTCGTAAAGTCCAGCCGCAATGTCGTCGTTGGGAATCTGAAGGCTGCCGTTTCGGCGCAGCAAAGCGTAGGGCGTTTCCGGCTCGATGGTCAGTTGATAGAGCGACAGGTGATCGGTGCCGAAGGACAGGGCTTCCGTCAATTCGCTGCGCCACTGCGCATCGCTCTGGTCCGGGCGGGCATAGATCAAATCCAGTGAAACCCGGCTGAAATTGGCCATGGCCAGTTTCAGCGCCACCTTGGCTTCCGCCACATCATGCAGGCGTCCCAGCCTTTTTAAATCGGCATCGTTCAGCGCCTGCACCCCCAGTGAGACGCGATTGACGCCGGCGGCGCGATAGTCAGCGAAGCGTGCAGCATCGGCACTGGCGGGATTGGCTTCCAGGGTGATTTCCGGATCATTCGCCATCGGCCACAGCGCGGCGATTTTTTGCAGAACGCGTCCGACGGATTGGCCAGACATCAGGGACGGTGTGCCGCCACCGAAGAAAATGGTTTCGACCACCGGGCGCCGTGTCTGGTGCTGCGCCACCCAATCCAGTTCGGTGAGAATGCCATCAACCCAGCCATCTTGATCGATGGCGGTGCGAACATGGGAATTGAAATCGCAATAGGGACACTTGGCGGCGCAGAAGGGCCAGTGGACGTAAACGCCGAACGCCAAGTCAAAGACTCTCAGTGAAAATGCCGGAGTGCAGGAGCTTCTCGAACGCCTTGGCGCGATGGCTCATGGCGTGTTTCCTGGCCGGATCGATCTCGGCAAACGTGTCTTCCATGCCGTCGGCGATGAAGATGGGATCATAGCCGAAGCCGTGATCGCCGCGCGGCGGGAACACGAGGCGGCCATGTACTTCGCCTTCGAAGGTACAAGCCTCGCCCGACGGCATCGCCACGCACAGGGCGCAGACGAATTTGGCGGCGCTGGTGGTGAGACCCTTGTGGCGCAGCTCATCATGGATGCGGGTCATGGCGATGCGGAAATCCGCGGGTTGCCCTGCCCAGCGCGCCGAATAGATTCCTGGCGCGCCATCCAGCGCGTCCACGCACAGGCCGGAATCATCGGCCAGCGCGGCATGGCCGCTGCCTTTGGCCGACGCATGCGCTTTTATTTCCGCATTGGCTGCGAACGTCAGGCCAGTCTCCTCCGGCTCCGGCAAACCCAGCGATCCGGCGCTTACGGCAACGATGCCGTGCGGCCCCAACAGCGCCTTGATCTCGCGCACCTTGCCCTGGTTGTGCGAGGCGACGACCAGATGGCTGCCGCGCGGCAATCTCACGCCAGAACCTGTTTCTGCAACACGACTAATTCGCCAATGCCTTTGCGCGCCAGCTTGAGCAGCGCCACGAGTTGTTCCTCGGTGAAGGGGGCGCCTTCGGCGGTGCCCTGGATTTCCACCAAGCCGCCCGCGCCGGTCAGCACGAAATTTGCGTCGGTTTCGGCGGTGGAATCTTCGTCATAATCCAGGTCCAGCACCGCTTCACCCTTGACGATACCGCAACTGATCGCCGCGACGTGATCCTTGATCACCGGCGCTGTCACCATGCCGATCTTCTTCATGAAGGTGACGCATTGGCTGAGCGCGACAAAGCCGCCGGTGATGGCGGCGGTACGAGTGCCGCCATCGGCCTGCAGCACGTCGCAGTCCAAAGTGATCTGCCGTTCGCCCAGCGCCGACAGGTCGCAGATCGCGCGCAGCGACCGGCCGATCAGACGTTGAATTTCCTGGGTGCGGCCCGACTGCTTGCCGGCGGCCGCCTCGCGTCGCATGCGGTCATGCGTGGAGCGCGGCAGCATGCCGTATTCCGCCGTCACCCAGCCCTTGCCCGAGCCCTTCAGAAAGGGCGGCGCCTTTTCCTCAAGGCTGGCGGTGACCAGCACATGGGTGTCGCCGAACTTGACCAGGCAGGAGCCCTCGGCATGGCGGGAGAAGCCGGGGGTGAGCGAAACGGCGCGCATCTGGTCGACGGCACGGTTGGAAGGGCGCATGGAGCCTCATATATGGGTCTGCTAAGTTGAGGCGTTACCTACAGGCAGCCGTCCCCGCTGCGCAACCGATTGCAGAATTATCAGGACTTTCAACAGCTTGAGCCTTGAAACGCGTTCCCCCTTCGTGATGCCACAAGGCTTTACCGACCGGCCCCGGGAGGTCTTTCGCCACTTGGTCGAGGCTTTTCTGGCCTCGGGCGAGCCGGTCGGCTCGCGCACCCTGTCCCAGCGCCTGCCCCTGGCCCTGTCGCCGGCCTCGATCCGCAACGTCATGGCGGACCTGGAATCCATGGGACTGCTCTATGCCCCGCACACCAGCGCCGGCCGCGCCCCCACCGAAAAAGGCCTGCGCCTGTTCGTGGACGGCCTTCTGGAGATTGGCGAACTGGCCCCCGATGAGCGGGTCGCCATCGAGGCGCGCATGTCGGGCAGCGGCCAGCGCATCGAGGACATGCTGACCCAGGCCACCCAATCGCTGGCGGGCCTGTCGCGCTGCGCCGGCCTGATGGTCACCGCCAAGCAGGACAGCCCCTTGAAGCATGTCGAGTTCGTCGCCGTCGCTCCCGACAAGGCCATGGTCATCATGGTCAGTGAAGACGGCCAGGTGGAAAACCGCGTCATCGACACGCCCGTTGGCCTGCCGGTTTCGGCCATGCAAGAGGCCAGCAATTACCTGGGCGCTCGGCTGCGCGGCCGCACCATCGATGCCGCCCGCGCCGAGATCCTGGCCGAGCTGGATGGCGAAAAGCGGGAACTGGATACCTTGACCGCCAAGATGGTGGCGGAGGGCCTGGCCACCCTGGCGGGGCCGGAAAAGGTGCTGATCGTGCGCGGCACCGCGAACCTTCTGGACAACCAGGCCGACCTGGAACGCATCCGGACCTTGTTCGAGGATATCGAGCGCAAAGCCGACCTGATCCAGCTTCTGGAACTGGCCAAGGAAGGCGCAGGTGTCCGAATTTTCATCGGCTCGGAGAACCGGCTGTTCTCGCTGTCCGGTTCCTCCATCGTGGCCGCCCCCTATGCCAATGCTGCGGGGAAAATCGTGGGGGTGATCGGGGTTCTGGGGCCCACCCGGCTGAATTACGGCCGCATCATTCCCATGGTGGACCATACCGCCAAAGTCATTGGACGACTGCTCGCTTAAGGTTTATGGACGCGCCTTCAAGGAAGACTGTGATGACTGACGAACCCATGCAATTGCCCGATTCCGAAAACCCCCATGCCGCCGAATTCGCGGTGCTGGCGGCGCTGCAGGAAGAGGTGGCATCCCTCAAGGACCAGCGGCTGCGCGCCCTGGCCGAGGTGGAGAATATCCGCCGTCGCGCCGACAAGGAAAAGGCCGAGGCAGGCTTGTATGCCGTGACCAAGTTCGCGCGCGATATGGTGGGCATCGCCGACAATTTCGCCCGCGCCCTGGCCGCCGTGCCCGCAGAAGCGCGCAGCGCCGCCGACCCGCAGGTCCAGGCTGTGCTGGATGGCGTGGAAGCCACCGACCGCCAGTTGATCCAGACCTTGGAGCGCTATGGCGTGAAACAGGTCGATACCAGCGACGGCAAGTTCGATCCAAATCTGCACCAGGCCATCGCCGAAGTGCCGGCGGCCGGCAACGCGCCCGGTTCGATCGTGGATGTGGTGCAGTCCGGCTTCATGATCGGGGAACGGCTGCTCCGTCCCGCGATGGTCACGGTTGCAAAAAAAGACGTGCCCGCCCAGACCGGCAACGTCGATACTAAAGTCTAATATCCCAAGAGGGGCGTCATGTCGGAACTCAAGATCGTCGTCACCGGCGCCTCCGGGCGCATGGGCCGCACGCTCATCCGCGAAATCGCGCAGGGCTCCGGCATCACCCTGTGCGGCGCGCTGGAGATGGAAGGCCATCCCAATCTGGGGCTGGACAGCGGCACGCTGGCCGGCATGCAGCCCAACGGCATCATGCTGACCGCCGATCCCCTGCCGCTGCTGGCGCATGCGCAAGCCGTGGTGGATTTCACCACGCCCATGGTTTCCACCATGCTGGCGGATCTCGCCGCCCAGGCGCGCATCGTCCATGTCATCGGCACCACCGGCTTTGATGCCAAGGGCGAAGCGCGCATCCAGGCCGCCGCCCGCCACGCCGTGATCGTCAAGTCCGGCAACATGAGCCTGGGCGTGAATTTGCTGGCGGCGCTGGCGGAGCGCGCCGCCAAGTCGCTGCCCGATTACGATGTCGAGGTGCTGGAAATGCATCACCGCAACAAGGTGGATGCGCCGTCCGGCACCGCATTGCTGTTGGGCAACGCCGCCGCCAAGGGGCGCGGCATCGCGCTGGAAAAGAACTGGGTCAAGTCGCGCGACGGCCATACCGGCGCGCGCAATGACGGCGCTATCGGCTTTGCCACCCTGCGTGGCGGCAGTGTGGTGGGCGAGCATTCGGTGATCTTCGCCGGCACCGGCGAGCGCATCACCCTGTCCCATTCGGCAGAAGACCGTTCCATCTTCGCCCATGGCGCGCTGGCCGCTGCACGCTGGGGTCACGGCAAGAAGCCAGGTCTATACGCTATGACGGATGTCCTGGGTCTGTGAAGAAGTTCAGCGCCGCTGAAGCCGAAGCGTTTTTCGCGCGGCTGAAGAAGCTGGACCCTGAGCCCAAAACCGAGCTCAACTACGTCAATCCTTACACCTTGCTGGTGGCGGTCGCGCTGTCGGCCCAGGCCACCGACAAGGGCGTGAACAAGGCGACGGAAGCCCTGTTCAAGAAGGTAAAGACACCAGAAGCCATGCTGGCGCTGGGCGAAGCGGGCCTGACCGAATACATCAAGACCATCGGGCTTTATCGCGGCAAGGCGAAAAACGCGATCGCCGCGGCCAAGATCCTGGCTGAGAAGCATGGCGGCCAGGTGCCGAAGGACCGCGAAGCGCTGGAAGAATTGCCCGGTGTGGGCCGCAAGACCGCCAATGTGATCCTGAACGTGGCCTTCGGCGAGCCGACCATCGCGGTGGACACCCATATCTTCCGCGTCTCCAACCGCACCGGCCTGGCGCCCGGCAAGGATGTGGTGGCGGTGGAGATGGCGCTCGAGAAGATCGTGCCGGATCACTACAAGAGCCATGCCCATCACTGGCTGATCCTGCATGGACGCTACACCTGCGTCGCGAGAAAGCCGCTGTGTCCGGTCTGTGTGGTGCGCGACCTGTGCCGCTTCAAGGACAAGACGAAGGAATTGCCGTCGGAAAAACCGAAGGTGCCCATCTCAAAAAAAACTCACCATGGCCGGCCTTGAGCCGGCCATCCAGAGCCGGAAGCTCTGGCGTGTGTTGCCCTGGATGGGCGGGTCAAGCCCGCCCATGGAGACGATCAAGATTACGAAGTCTTCGGCGGCGCGTTGCGCAGCGCGGTAAGACAGGCCATGTCGGCGGCGTTCTGCGCTCCATGCGGCAAGGTCTCGACATGGCGGACCGCCAGCGGCGCGCCATAGAGGAAGAAGAAAGCCCGGCAGGCGGTGCCGTCATAGCGCCACATCTCGGTGGCGCCGTCCTTGCGCACAAAGGCGGGGCGCCCGAAGGCGGCAGTCAGGCCGGTCGCGGCCATGTTGATATATTGGCCCGGTTCGCCGCGCGGCGGCGCCGCCGGAATGCGGGACGCCTGGGGCACGGGTTGCGCGGGGCCCTTGGCGGCACAGCCCGCAACAGCCAGCAGGGTTAAAAAAAGGGCGAAGCGCCGGAACATGTGTGCCTTCTGCACCAGCCCTGTCCGCTGGACAAGTGACATATTCGGCGTGTAAGCGGGGCCACCATTTTCAGGGGTTTGCATGCCGCAGCAATATGACGTCGCCAGACTTGACGTTGCAAGTTTGGGCAATGCCATCGTGGACATCATCGCCTCGGTGGATGACCGCTTCCTGCTGACCCACCGCATCGCCAAGGGCACCATGACCCTGATCGATGAATTCCGCGCCAAGGAATTGCTGAGGGCGCTGGCCGACAATCAGCAGACCATGTCTTCGACGCACGAAATCGCCGGCGGATCGGCCGCCAACACCATGGCGGGCCTGGCGTCGCTGGGCGGCAACGGACTGTTCCTGGGCAAGGTCTCCGAGGACCGGCTGGGCAAGGTGTTCGCCGATTCCATGGTCGCGACCGGCATCCGCTTTCACAATGGCAGCAGCAAGACCAGCGCGTCGACGGCCTCCTCCATGATCGCGGTGACACCGGATGGCCAGCGCAGCATGAACACCTATCTCGGCGCCTGCCGCGAAATGGTGGCCGACGATGTGGACGAAGAACAGGTGGCCTCGGCCCACGTGCTCTATATCGAAGGCTATCTGTGGGACGAGGAACAGGCAAAGCAGGCTTCGCGCAAGGCCATCGCGGCCGTGAAAGGCGCAGGCGGACGTATCGCCCTGTCGCTGTCGGACCCGTTTTGCGTAGGGCGCTTCCGCTACGAGTTCCTGAATCTTTTGGACAAGGATGTCGGCATCCTGTTCGCCAATGAAGACGAAGCCAAGGCGCTGTTCCAGGCGGAAGATTTCGACGGCGTGCTCGCCGGCGCCAAGAAATGGGGCGGCATCGCCGCCCTCACCCGTTCGGCCAAGGGTTGCGTCATTGTCGAGGAAGGCATGGTGCATGAGGTTCCTGCCGCGCCCGTGTCGCGGGTGATCGACACCACCGGCGCGGGCGACCAGTTCGCCGCCGGATTTCTTTATGGCCTGACTCACGGCAAGGGCCTGGCCGATTGCGGACGGTTAGGCGCGCTGGCTGCGGCGGAAGTGATTTCGCACTATGGCGCGCGGCCGGAAACGTCGCTGAAGGATTTGGCCGTGAAAGCTGGGCTGATCTAACACTTGTCATTCCCGGCCGAGCACCGCAACGCGGTGCGAGGGGAAGGGAACCCAGGCGGATGGATCAGACCCGGTCTTGCCACCTGGTCCCCTTCCCTCGTGCTCGCTATCGCTCGCACTCGCCGGGGATGACAGTGCGCGTTTAGTCCCCAATCACCTGCAGAACGATCTCGCGCCGGTGCGGCGCGTCGCGGTGTTCGAACAGATAGATCCCCTGCCAGGTGCCCAGCGCCAGCCGGCCCTTGTGCAGCGGCATGCCGATGCTGGTCTGGGTCAGGGCGGAACGGATATGCGACGGCATGTCGTCGGGGCCTTCGGCAGTGTGGCGAAAGCGCGGGCCGCTTTTGGCTAACCATGCAAAGAAATCCTGCAAATCCTTCTGCACATCCGGATCGGCATTTTCCTGGATCAGCAGCGAAGCCGAGGTGTGGCGGACGAAACAGGTCAGCAGCCCGTCCGCGATCTCGGCGCCCCGCACAAACGCCGCCACCGCATCGGTGCATTCGTAAAGCCCGGGCCCACGCGTCGGCACGGTGATGGTGTGGGACGCCTGTTTCATCTGCTTTTTCGCAAATAGACATACAGCGCGCCGCCGCCGCCATGCCTGGCATGGGCGGGCTGGACACTGGCAATCAACGCCGCAAGCTCCGGTTCGTTCAGCCAGCGCGGCACCATCTGTTTCAAGACGCCATGCGGTGACATCATCCAGGGCGCGTCTTCGCCATTCTTCGGGTTGCCCTTGCCGGTGACCACCAGCACAAGGCGGTAACCGCGGCTATGCGCGGCAGCCAGCCAGGTGAACAGAGTGCGATGCGCCGCGCCTTGCGTCATGCCATGCAGATCGATGCGGGCCTGCGGCTCCAGCAAGCCGCGCTTGAGGCGATCCTGGGTGGCGCCATTGACGCCGCTGGTGCCGGAGGCCGTGCTTTTCTTTTTGACCGGCACTTTGGGCGCAGCGGCCCGGATCGGCCGGCCTTCCTTGAAGGTCTGCTCAAACAGCTTGCGTTCTTCATCGCTGAGGATGCGGCGGCTCATGGCGGATATTCGCGGCCCTCGCCCAGCGATGCCGCCAGCGCGTTGGGCAACAGCACATACAGGCGGCCCGGCGCTTTCATCGCCCCGGCGCGGCGCTCAGCTTCGGCGCCAAAGCCAAAGAACATGTCGGCACGCACCGGCCCGCGAATGGCGCCGCCGGTATCCTGGGCGATCATCACCGCCCGCACCGGATCGGGCCCGTCGGCGGCAACATAGAAGGGCGCGCCCAGGGCGTGAATGCGCTGGTCCACCGCGATGCTGCCCAGCGGGGTGATGTTGACGCCTTGCGATCCGGTGCTGCCCAGCGCGGTGTCGCCCAGCGGCTTCTGCTCAAAGAAGATATAACTGCGGTCGGTTTCCATCACGGCGCGGGCGCGCGCCGGGTTCGCCAGCAGCCAAGCGCGGATGGTCTGCAGCGACACGGTCTCGCGCGCCAGCGAGCCGTCGGCGATCAGGGTGCGGCCGATGGCGGTGTAAGGCTGACCATTCTCGCCGGCATAGGCAATGCGCGCCATGCCGCCATCCTCGAACACCACGCGCCCCGAGCCCTGGATCTGCAGGAAAAAGAACGCCACGGCGTCGTCAGTATAAAACAGCACCGGCCCGTCCACGCCCTTGGCGTTGATCTGGGCGCGGGTTGCATAAGGCACCAGGGCATGGCCCGCGACCTTGCCGGAAATGTGCTCGCCTTTCAGCTTGGGGTTGAACAGGCCCAGATCGGCGCGCACCAGGTCGGGCGGTAGGCCATAGACCGGCGTCTGGAACGCACCCTGCTTTGTGTGGCTGCCGCGGATTTGTGGCTCATAATAGCCGGTGAACAGGCCGTCGCTGCCGCTGACGACATAGGGCGTGAAGGCTTTTTCAAAAAAACCTTTGGCATCTCCGCCCGCATCGGCGCAGGCGCTGCGCCAGTCCGCCGCCGTGCCGGCATAGCCCGCGCCGCCCATGGCCGCGGTATCCGGCTTTGCCGCCAGCACGCCGCAGCTACGCCGGAAGGCGGCGAGCGCCGCATCGGCGTTGGCGTTGTTCCAGTCCGGCAGATCGGAGAAGCGGGCGCGGGACAGATGCAGGCTTGATGCCGGCGCCGGCTTGGGCGTCATTGTTGGCGGCGGCATCGGCGGCGTCCTGCACGCCGCCAAGGCCAGCAACACCAAGACAAGAAGCTGTCTACTCCGGAACATCGCCGGAGGTCGCCACCAGCACCCAGTTGGGATCCTTGGAATCCAGGTTGCGCTCGAAACTCCACACATCGATCACGGTGCCGGTGGCGAACTCCGCGGTGAAGGCGACAGTGATCTCCGCCTCCCGGCCATGCAGTCCCGAACGCACGATGCGCGCGTCGGCCAGCTTCACCAACGCGGCGGACGGTTCTGTGCGGCCAGTGATCCCGGCATCGAAGGCGGCGAAGACATCGGGCGACAGAAGCGGCCGCAAGGTGTCGCGGTCGCGGGCGGCGAACGCGTTCACGATCTGGGCATAGGCATCGCGCGCGCCCGCCAGGAACTTGGGGGTGTCGAAAGCAGGGTCGGCGAGCTGGATTTCCAAGATGCCGTTGGAGGTCGGCACAGCTTGCGCCGGCGGCTGCAGCGCGTTGGGGGCCAAGGCTGCGGGAACGGCTTGCGGCGGCGGCTCATGGCCGGTGCGCCGGCCCAGCACCGTGTACAGGCGAAAACACACGACCCCCGCCACCATGGCGGCGACCAGAAGAACCAGTGTCTGCGAATCCGGCATTGAGGAACCTTGGGTTGACGTTTGTCCCGCCCCGCATCGACCCTAACCGCCGCAAACCGGCCTGAAAAGCGCCTTTTACCATGCGCCGCAGGCACCTTCGCTTGCCCCACACGCGCAATCCATGATAGCGCCGGGCCGAAATTTCATGAAAGACGCGACGATGAGCAACGAAGGAACCCCCGCGACCCAACCCCAGGGCGGCAATCCGGCCCTGCCCAACCTCCAGGTGGTTGGCCAGTACATCAAGGACCTGTCCTTCGAAAATCCCGGCGCCACCACCAATCTCACCGACCGGCCGCAGATCGAGCTGGCAGTGGACCTGAATGCCGCCCGCCTGGCCGAACAGGACATGTTCGAGGTCGAGCTGAAGATCCGCGTAGATGCCAAGAATGACGGCAAGGCCCTGTTCCTGCTGGAAGTCGCCTATGCCGGCCTGTTCCGCCTCAGCAATGTGCCGGACACCGCCACCCAGCAAATGATCCTGCTGATCCAGGCGCCGCACATGCTGTTCCCCTTTGTGCGCCGCATCGTGTCGGACGTGGTGCGTGACGGCGGCATGCCGCCCCTGATGATCGAGCCGATCGATTTCATGCAGCTCTATCAGGCGCGCGTCGCCCAGGCGACGACGGCGCCGCAGGGTACGGCTTAACCGTAGCGCTTAATTATTCCATAGAGCTTTGTCGCCCAATTCCTTGGCGACGAACGCAGCATGGATTTCCAGTTCCACAACCGTGATCAGCGGCGCCAGCTTGACGGGCCGCTGGCGCGCGGCGCGCACGATGTCGTTGACTTGCGCGGCGGCGATTTCCACCGGCGCCAGCATCAGGCCGCGCTGGCGGCCGCCGATCAGTTCCAGGTAGATTTCCGCCGTCAGCTGTGCGTCCAGCAGCGCCCCGTGTTTTGAGCGGGCCGACAGGTCCACGCCGAAGCGCTTGCACAATTCGTCCAGGGAATAGCGCGCGCCGGGAATCTTGCGCTTGGCGATCTCGATGGTGTCGATGGCGCGCGACAAGGGAAGGCGCGGACGATTGACCCGCTCCAGTTCGGCATTGATGAACTTGATGTCGAAGCTAGCATTGTGGATCACCAGCGGCGCGTCCCCGAGGAATTCCAGGAATTCTTCGACCACATGGGCGAACAGCGCCTTGTCGGCCAGGAATTCCGCCGAAAGGCCGTGCACCCGCTGGGATTCGATGGGAACGTCACGCTCGGGGTTCAGGTAAAACTGCAACGTGCGGCCGGTGGGGATGTGATCCATCAACTCGACACAGCCGATTTCGACGATGCGATGGCCGTCGCTTGGCTCAAACCCTGTGGTTTCCGTGTCGAAGACTATTTCTCGCATTATCGCATCGTTTTTTTAGTGGCGACCTTCGCTACGCGAAAGCCGCGGGGGCGATGACCATCGCCAGGCTCAAAGCCGGCGGTTTCGGTATCGAAAACAATCTCACGCATCAGTTCAGTTTCGCCCGGATATCAGCCAGAATCATTTTCACCTGTTCGCGGGCGTGATCCAAGCCCTTGTCGGTGATCACGACATAATGGGCCTGTGCACGCTTTTGCGCGTCGCTCATCTGGCGCGCTTTCAGGGCCTCGAACTTGGCCTCGCTCATGCCGGGGCGCGCCAAGACCCGCGCCCGCTGCACATGCTCGGGGGCACTGGCCACCACCAGCGCGTCCACCGTAACGCCGGTTTCCAGCAGCAAAGGAATATCGAGCAGCACGATGGGCGCATCGGCCCCAGCCACAAAGCGATCCCGCCGCTCGGCTACCAGGGGGTGCATCAACCCTTCCAGCCGCGCCAATGCGCCCGGATCGTGGCCCAGGGATTTCGACAGCGCGGCGCGGTCCACCACGCCGCTTTTGGTGGTGCCCGGATAGGCCGCCTCGATCATCGCCGCCGCTTCGCCGGCATAAAGCGCGTGGATCACCGCATCGGCATCGAACACCGGCACGCCTTCGGCGGCGAACAATTTGGCGGTCTGGCTTTTGCCCATGCCGATCGAGCCGGTCAGGCCGATGACAAAAGGCCCGGTTTTTTTATCTGTTGGCACCCAGCACCTTCACCAGCGCGGCGCGCAAGGCCGGCGTGACGGATGGCTTCACGCCGAAAAAGGCTTCAAAGGACGGCACCGCCTGGTGCAGCAACATGCCCAGGCCGTCGATGGTCTTGTGACCGCGGCTCCCGGCATCCTGCAGCAGTTTGGTTTCCAGCGGATTGTAAACGATGTCGCAAACCGCGGCGTCTTTGGGCAATGCGCCCAGATCGATATCCAGCGACGGGTTGTTGCCCATGCCGGCGCTGGTGGAATTGACCAGCAGCGCGGCGGCGCCGGCAACATTTTTCCAATCGTCCAAGGATCCCGGATGCACCGGCGCTTTCACATGTGGTGCCAGCGAGGAAGCCAAGGTCTTGGCGCGATGGGCATCGCGGTTGAGCAAATGAATGCTCGCCGCGCCCAGCATTTCCAGCGCCAGGAGCGCGCCGCGCGCCGCGCCGCCCGCGCCCAGCAGCACAACTGTCTTGCCGTTCAGGTCACCGATACTTTCGCGCAAACTTTCCGCCAGGCCGATGCTGTCGGTGTTGCGGCCTTCGATTTTTCCGTCGCGGAAGACCAGAAGATTGGCTGCGCCGGCAGCTTGCGCCGCCGCATCCACCGTATGCGCGATGGCGAAGGCAGACTCCTTGTGCGGCACCGTGACGTTCACGCCCTTGAAGCCGGCGCGGCGCACGCCGTTGATCACGGCGGTCAAATCCTCGCGGCCTGCCGCCAGCGGCACCATGGCGCCGTCGATGCCATGCTCGGCCAGCCAATGGCCATGCAGCACCGGCGACAGCGAGTGGGTCACGGGCCAGCCGATGACGCCGGCGAGCATTACTTTTCCCGTGAGGCTCATGACGCCAAAACGCCTTCCTTGCGAAGCTGGGCCAACACCGGCAACAGCGGCAGGCCCAGCACCGAAAAATAATCGCCCTCCATTGTAGCGAAGAGTTGCGCCCCGCGCCCCTCGAAATGATAGCAGCCCACCGAGGACAGGATCGCCGGCCCCTCGCTGGCGAGATAATTGTCCAGGAAGCCCGGGCTTAAATCGCGCATGGTCATCCGGCACGGGCTGGCATGCGTCCACAGCAAGGCGCCGTCCCGGGCCAGCGCCGCCGCCGAGACCAGCAGATGGGCGTGCCCCGACAGCCGCGCCAACAGGGCGCGGGCGTCCGGGAGGCTGGCGCATTTGCTGAGATAGTCGTCGCCAAACGCAATAATGCTGTCGCCGCCCAGCACGGTCTTGCCCGGATGCCGGCGTGACACCACCAGCGCCTTTTGCCCAGCCAGTTCGGACGCCACTTTCACAGCGTCGGCGCCGCCGGCCTTCAACTCCGTTATCACCCCGTCTTCGTCGAGGTCGGCTGGATCGGCGGTGAAGACGACCCCGGCCGCGGTCAGCAGCGCCTTGCGGCTGGCGCTGCCGGAAGCCAGCACCAAATTCACGCTTTGCCTTCCTTGCGCTCGGCCAGCAGGTTCATCACCGACGCCGCTGTCTCCTCGATGGAACGGCGCGACACATCGATCATCGGCCAGTCCTGGTTTTCGAACAGCTGGCGGCTGGCGGCGATCTCGGCGCGCACCGCATCCAGCTCGACATAATCGCTGTCGCGGTTCTCGCCCATGCTGGTCAGCCGGTTGCGCCGCACCTGAACCAAACGATCCGGCGACACCCACAGGCCCACGATCAAGGGCCGCCGCGCGGACAGGAGTTGCGGCGGTGCCGGCATGCGCGGCACCAGGGGCACATTGGCAGCGCGGATGCCGCGAATGGCCAGATAGACGCAGGTCGGCGTCTTGGAGGTGCGGCTGCAGCCCGTCAGGATCACTTCAGCATCGTCGATGGAATCCAGGGACTGGCCATCGTCATGGGCGATGGTGAAATTCAGCGCCTCGATACGGTCCAGATAGCGGGCGTCCACTTCATGCTGGCGGCCGACCTTGTGGGTTTCCGCCGCCCCCAGGAATTGACGCAGCGCCGTCACCGGGCCTTCCAGCACGTCGATGCAGCGCACCTGGATGTCGGCACAGCGCGCCCTGAGTTTGTCGCGCAAGCCGACATTGGCCAGGGTGAAGAAGACGATCCCCGGCAGGATGGCGATATGGTCCAAGGCGCGGGTCAGCTGCGCCTCGGCCCGCACCAGGGCATAGGGGTGGACCATCACATCGACATTTTCGAACTGGGCCAGGGCAGCGGTGGCCATGGCATGCAGGGTTTCGCCGGTGGAATCCGACACAAGATGTACGTGAAACTTCTGATCCACAGAACTATCCAGGATTTGGCCGCGCCTGTGCGTAGCCTGGGGTTAAAGGGCCAAACAAGACACAGGCGCGGCGCGGCAAATGGTCCAACTGTGCAAACCCGTATGGTTTGGGGACGCTACCCTTAACGGCCAACATACCATGCCCGTCCTTTTGCGCTGCCACAATTTGTCCAAGTGCTTGAGTCCGTGCGCGCCTTCGCTTAAGCCAAAAACCTCACACAGTTCAGCCCACAACCCACAGGCCTAACATCATCTTCATCATCTTAGAATCTTAGGAGTCTTGTTTTGAAGAGTGACCGGAAAGTTGCCCGGAAGGTTTTGAGTGTGCTGGAAGGAAGCGCTGAAAAGACGCCTCCCGTCTGGCTGATGCGCCAGGCCGGGCGCTACCTGCCGGAATACCGGGAATTGCGGGCTAAGGCGGGATCCTTCTGGAAGCTGGCGCTGACGCCGGACTATGCCGCGGAAGTGACCCTGCAGCCAATCCGCCGGTTTGGCTTTGATGCGGCGATCCTGTTTTCCGATATCCTGACGGTGCCAGAGGCGCTGGGCCAGAAAGTGACCTTCACGGAAGGCGAAGGCCCCAGTCTGGTGCCGGTGACAACGTCCCGCGATTTCGACACCGATCGAGAAAAGTGGGCGAGCTATTTTGAGCCGGTCTACGAGGCGTTGCGCCTGACCCGGGCTGGCCTACCCCCAGAGACCACGCTATTGGGCTTCGCGGGGGCGCCCTGGACCCTGGCAACCTATCTGGCAGCCGGCGCAGGTGGCGACGAACAGAAGGCGGCCAAGCTTTGGGCTTACCGCGACCCGGAGGGCTTTGGATATCTTCTGGATATTTTGGGCGAGTGCATCGCCTTCCACATGATCCGCCAGATCGATGCCGGCGCCGATGCGGTGCAGATCTTCGACAGTTGGGCGTCGGGCTTGCCGGCGCCGCTGTACCGACAGGTAGTGATCGCGCCGACCGTGAAAATCGTAGCCGCGGTGCGTGAGGCGAGGCCGGCGGCGAAGATCATCGGCTTTCCCCGTGCCGCCACCCAGGCCGGCTATGAAGATTATGTCCGCGCCACCGGCGTGGATGCGGTGTCGCTGGACACCGCCGCGCCGATGGACTGGGCCGCCAAGAATTTCGGTTGTGCCGTGCAGGGCAATCTGGACCCCATCGCCCTGATCGCTGGTGGCGCGGCGCTGGACCGGGCGGTGGACACCATCCTGGAACAGACGGCAGGCAAACCGCACATCTTCAACTTGGGCCATGGCATCTTGCCGGAAACGCCGATCGCCCATGTCGAACAATTGCTGAAGTGCATTCGCGGATGAAACTGGCGGTTGTGATGTTCAACCTGGGCGGGCCGGATTCTCCGGAAGCGGTCGAGCCTTTCCTGCGCAACCTGTTTTCCGACCCTGCCATCATCAGCCTGCCCACCATTATCCGCTTGCCGCTGGCGCGATGGATTGCCAAGCGGCGTGCGCCCATAGCGCGCAAGATCTATGAGCAGATCGGCGGATCGTCGCCGATCTTCGCCGAAACCCGCAAACAGGCCGATGCGCTGGAAAAGGCTTTAAGCAGCAGCGATGTGGAAGCCAAGGCTTTTGTGTCCATGCGTTGCTGGCATCCCTTCAGCGATGGCGCGGCGCGGGCCATAGCCGCGTTTAACCCCGATAAAATCGTGCTTTTGCCGCTCTATCCGCAATATTCCACTTCGACCACGGCCTCCTCCATCAAGGACTGGCATCGCGCCGCGAAAAAGGCCGAGCTGGCCGCGCCGACATCACGGGTCTGCTGCTATCCCTGGGAGGAAGGCTTCGTCGCCGCCTCGGCCGCGAAGATTCGCGACGCCATGGCGGGGGCCGTACCGGATATTTCCTATCGCCTGCTGTTCTCGGCGCATGGCCTGCCCAAACGGATGATCAACAAGGGCGACCCTTATCAATGGCAGGTCGAGCAAAGCGCCGCCGCCATCATCAAGGCGCTGGACATGCCGCAGCTGGAGCCGGTGGTCTGCTATCAGAGCAAGGTGGGACGGCTGGAATGGATCGGCCCCGCCACCGACGTGGAGATTGCCCGCGCCGGCGCCGACGGCAAGGGCGTGATCGTGGTGCCCCTGGCCTTTGTCAGCGAACATTCCGAGACCCTGGTCGAACTGGACATCGAGTATCGCCATCTGGCGGCGGAGGCCGGGGTGCCCGACTACCGCCGCGCCGCCACGGTGGGGTCACATTCGGATTTCATACAGGGGTTGGCAGGTCTTGTGCGCCGGGCACTCGTTGGCAAGACTGTCACCTGTGGTTTTGATGGTTCAAGTGGGGGCCGCATCTGCCCGCCGGGGCACAAACGCTGCGGATATACGCAAGACTAGCAGAGGGCGCGATGGGACTGTTTCAATGCATGGCGGGCAATCCGCTGCAGGTTTGCCTGGGCAATTACATCACCTGGTTCCTGGCTTTCCACATCATGGCGGTGATCGCCTGGATGTCGGCGATGCTCTACTTGCCGCGGCTGTTCGCCTATCACACCGAGACCGCGCCGGGTTCGGAATCCTGCGAACGCTTCAAGGTGATGGAGCGCCGGCTGCTCAAGGGCATCATGAATCCCGCCATGATCGTGGTTTGGTGCCTGGGCCTGACCCTGGCCTGGCTGACCGGCGCCTATGAAGACACCTGGATGCAGATCAAGTTCGTGCTGGTCCTGTGCATGAGCGGACTGCACGGTCACTTCGTGGGTTGCTGGCGCGCCTTCGCCAATGACCGCAACACGCATTCGGCCCGTTACTACAAAATTCTCAATGAGGTCCCGGCGGTGCTGATCGTGCTGATCGTGATCCTGGTCAAGATCCAGCCTTTTGCTGACTAAGCATGATGAACCGGCTGAAACATTAATTGCAGGACCGGCCCTAAAAAGGATTGGGCGGGCATATTTGCAAGCTCCGGAAATCAGGCTATAACTACTTCGTCTGATCGACCCACGCATATGCGGACCGTGAAAACGGTACAGGGTCAAAACCAACCTCTTTCGATGATCGGTCCTTGGGCCCCGCGTCCTTCCGTGCATCGAAAACCAATCCCCCTTTCGTTCAGGTATCCCCCATGACTGTCCAAGATGGCCTGCAAGTGATGAAGCTGCAGGATCTCAAGAACAAAAAACCCGCCGATCTTGTGACATTTGCCGAGGAACTCGAGATCGAGAACGCCTCGTCCATGCGCAAGCAGGACATGCTGTTCGCCATCCTCAAGGAACTGGCCGACCGCGAAGTCGAGATCACCGGCCAGGGCGTGGTCGAAATTCTCCAGGACGGCTTCGGCTTCCTGCGCTCGCCGGAATCCAATTACCTGCCGGGTCCCGACGACATCTACGTCTCCCCCTCCCAGATCCGCCGCTTCGGCCTTCGCACCGGCGACACCGCCGAAGGCCCGATCCGCGCCCCCAAGGAAGGTGAGCGCTATTTCGCCCTGCTCAAGGTCACCACCATCAACTTCGAGGACCCCGAGCAGATCAAGCACAAGGTCCATTTCGACAATCTGACGCCGCTCTATCCTACCAAGCCGCTGAAGATGGAGCTGGACGATCCGACCCTGAAGGACAAGACCGGCCGGGTGATCGACATCGTGGCGCCGCAGGGCATGGGCCAGCGCGCCCTGATCACCGCCCAGCCGCGTACCGGCAAGACGGTGATTCTGCAGAATATCGCCAAGGCGATTTCCGCCAACCACCCCGAAATTTTCCTGATCGTGCTGTTGATCGACGAACGCCCGGAAGAAGTCACCGACATGCAGCGGTCGGTGAAGGGCGAAGTCATCTCCTCCACCTTTGACGAACCGGCGACGCGCCACGTCCAGGTAGCCGAAATGGTAATCGAAAAGGCCAAGCGCCTGGTCGAGCACAAGCGCGACGTCGTCATCCTGCTGGATTCGATCACCCGCCTGGGCCGCGCTTACAACACCGTGGTGCCGTCCTCCGGCAAGGTGCTGACCGGCGGCGTCGACGCCAACGCCCTGCAGCGCCCCAAGCGCTTCTTCGGCGCTGCGCGCAACATCGAGGAAGGCGGTTCGCTGACCATCATCGCCACCGCCCTGATCGATACCGGCAGCCGCATGGACGAAGTGATCTTTGAAGAATTCAAGGGCACCGGTAACAGCGAAATCATCCTGGACCGCAAGGTCGCGGACAAGCGCGTGTTCCCTGCCATCGACATCATGCGCTCGGGCACCCGCAAGGACGAACTGCTGGTCGAGAAGGGCACCCTGGCCAAGACCTATGTCCTGCGCCGCATCCTGTCGCCCATGGGCACGGTCGACGCCATCGAGTTCCTGCTCGACAAGCTCAAGTCGGCCAAGAACAACGCCGACTTCTTTGAATCGATGAACACCTGATCCCAACTCCTTTGAATCAGGGAAGCAGGATCGTCGCGCCGGTGGTCTGTTTGCTGGTCAGTGCATCATGCGCCTTGGCGGCATCCTTCAGTGCATAGCGCTGGTTAATGGCGACCTTGACCGCACTGGACGCGATCACCGAGAACAGATCGTCGGCGCAGGCCTGAAGCTCGGCCGCGGTGCTGGTGTAATGCGCCAGGGTCGGGCGGGTGACGAACAGCGAGCCCTTGGCCGCCAGGATGCCGGGGGCGAAGGGATCGACGGGACCCGAAGCATTGCCATAGGTCACCATGATGCCGCGCGGCGAAAGACAATCCAGGCCCGCCAGGAAGGTGTCCTTGCCGATGGAATCATAAACCACCGGCACGCCCTTGCTGCCGGTGAGCTCGCGCACCTGTTTTTCCCAGCCCGCATCCTTGCTGTTCAGGACATGGGCGCAGCCATTGGCGCGCGCCAGCGCGACCTTCTCCGGCGAGGTGGTGGTGCCGATCACGGTGGCGCCCAAATGTTTGGCCCATTGCACGCCGATCTGGCCGACGCCGCCGGCCGCGGCATGGAACACGATGGTCTCGCCCGCTGCGACGCGATGGATCTGGCGCAGCAGATATTGCGCCGTCATGCCTTTCAGCAGGATGGCGGCAGCGGTCTCGTCGCTGATCCCGGCCGGCAGTTTCACCAGCTTGGTGGCGGGGACATTGTTGGCCTCGGCATAGGAGCCGATGGCGCCGCTGGAATAACCCACCCGGTCGCCGACCGAAAAGCCGGTGACGCCTTCGCCCAGCGCCGCCACGGTGCCGGCGGCTTCCGAGCCCAGGCCCGACGGCAGCGGCAGCGGGTACAGCCCGGTGCGGTGATAGGTATCGATGAAGTTGACGCCGATGGCGCTGTGCTTGACCTGCACCTGGCCTTTGGCGGGCGCGGGCAGATCGTAATCGACATACTGCAGCACATCGCTGCCGCCGGTCTTTTCGAAACGTATTGCTTTAATCATCGGAACACCTCGGATGGATTCCTCTCTAAAACGATGTTGCCGCGGCCCGCTTCGCGGGTGTTCGGCCGGCAAAAGGTCCACTGGACCTTTTGCTTTTCGGCCTCACGGGCGGAGGGGGTTAAGAAATCAAGTTGCGCGCACCTGCTGCTGCTGGCCGCGCATCTGCGGCGGCAGGGTCAGGGCGTCGGCCAGGGCCGTAGCAGTGGTGATGCCGACCGAACAGTTGCCCGCCTGGCAGATATAGGCGGTGGGCTGGCCGCCCTCCATGCCGCGCCCGAATGCGGGATGCTGCGCCGGCAAGGGAGTTCCCGGCTCGATCTGGATGACCATGCCGTTGGGCATGGGCTTGCCCCAGAAGGCGCGGACCAGCTCCTGGGTCCTGGAA
>JACCXK010000201.1 GCA_013697055.1 Alphaproteobacteria bacterium | reverse complement strand
GCGACACAGAGGAGAAACCCATGCATCCCTTGCGCAAATTGCGGGAATCCGGAAAACCAACGCCGGCCCAGGTAGGCGCCTTGCTTGCCGAGAATGTCACCTTCAACAGCCCGATCCTGGCGCGCGTGATCACCGGACGTGACGCCATCGCGGCGATCTTTGCCCAATCCAGCTCCACGCGCGGATCAGGTAGCTACACCAGCGAGGTCAAGATCGATGACCACACCACCTTCCTGCGCTGGGAAGGGACCATGGATGGTCACAAGCTTGAGAGCCTGGAGATCATCAAGGACAATGAAGACGGGTTGATCGTGGAGCGCACGATTGCGCTGCGGCCCTTTCCGGCGGTGAAACTGTTTCGCGATGCCATGTATGCGTCGCTGAAGGACAAGCTGCCGCCCGATGTCTGGGACTATCCGGCGCAATAGCCGAATTTGCTTCGGTGACAGGCCGGTTATCTGGCAATGCCGGGCAGCCGGCATCTGTGTGCCTGGTGGCCCGGCGATTTGCTTGGCCACGCCGCCGCAGGCGGTTTCAGTGGATGATTTCAATGACGACCGCCAATGCGCTCACCGCGGCCAAAGAGGATAGAGGTACTCGGACCAGGACCTTATCGGCGCCTCGGTCTTTTCCCATTCCCGTGCCTGCATCGCCCGGGATTGAGTCCGTTCAAAAAAGTAATCGTTATGGTGAAAATCAGCATGGGAAGAAATTTTCTGCGTGGCTCACTCCAATCAGTGAGACACCGGTAAGGCGGTTCGAAGCTTATTCAAGCGTTGCAATCCGCCTATGCCATTTGCGCCTGCATCTCCGGCCAAGCCGCCACATCCGGGCATGAGCTTAAGGCCGGGGCAGCTTGACGAATTCTATTCCAGGCCTACAAACCGGAGGCAGGGCAACAAATATAAGAAGGCGCCATGCGAGAGCTCAGCCATCTTATTGTCCTGTACGGGCCGTTAGCGGTGTTCCTGGCCGTCTTTCTGGACGAAGCCGGCCTGCCGATCCCATCGCTGCCGCTGCTGGTCGTGGCGGGTGGAGTGTTATGGTCTGATCATTCCGCCTTTGTGGCCGTGATGATCGCTGCGCTTGCCGCCACCCTGCTGGCCGACCTTCTCTGGTATGGCGCGGCCCGCGCCCAAGGCGGCCGTGTCCTGGCCCTGCTGTGCCGGGTTTCCCTGTCGCCGGATTCCTGTGTGCGCCGGACCGAAAACCTCTTTAACAGGATCGGGCCAGCGTCGTTCCTGTTCGCGCGCTACGTGCCGCCGCTCAACAACCTGGCCGTTGCCATGGCCGGCATCCTGAAACTGTCCTTGCCGGTCTTTGTCCTGCTGAACCTGGCGGGCGGTTTTTTGTTCTATGGCGCGGCGGCCCTGCTGGGCTTGCTGTTCCATCGCGCGGTGGACGACATCCTGTCGATCATGACGACGTTCGGCACCGTCAGCATCGCCGCTGTAGTAATGGCCTTTGCGCTCTATCTTCTATTCCGCTGGTGGGAGCGGTTCACTTTCACCCGCCAGCTGCGGATGAACCGTATCACGGTGGAAGAGCTAATTGACCTTCTGGAGTCTGGGCGCGCGCCGCTCATCCTGGATGTGCGCTCTGCCGCGGTCCAGTTGCGCGATGGTGTAATCCCCGGATCGCTGCCGGCCCATCCCGACGACCTTCATTCCCGGCTGAAGGAGATTCCCACCGACGTGGAGATCGTCATCTATTGCGCTTGTCCCAATGAGGCCAGCGCAGCGAGCGCGGCCCGGCATCTCAAGCGCGCCGGGTTCAGGAAAATCCGCCCACTGCTGGGAGGCGTTGACGCCTGGGTCGCGGCGAAGCGCGCGCTGGCTCAGCCATAAGGTGTGACACTTTCGGGTTGGTGCAATGAATGTCCGCTTCTGGCGCAAAGCGGACATTGCGAATGTCACGAAATGAGCGGCCTCACCATCTTAGTGTCCGGCCCGCGCCGCTATCAGCGCCACCTGTTGGGCCCTTTGCCGCCACAACCGCAACGACACCCGACAGGCTTTATGTACTCTTCCCAATAGTCCCTGCCATAGCTGTAGCCGAATTCTTCACCCGGCCTTATGGCGCGTTTGGCGACGATAAACACACGCTGGTTGACTTCTTCCGGCTCGCAATTCGGTGAGCAGGAATGATTGATGTAACGGGCAATATTTTTCCGGCCGCCGCCATTTATGGCCATGTGACCTTCGACCTCGAAGAAATATCTGCCGTTGCTGCGGATCATTTCCTCCTCAGTGACCAGGGGTCCCCAGTATTCGGCAACCACGTCCCCCTTCTTGACGGGCCCAGTGGCGAACAGCCCCAAACCGTGAGCGGCCCGCTTGACCTTCGCGTCGATATGCAGCACCCGCTTCATGACGTCTCAATCCACCGCCACCACCGCCACCGACTTGGCCGGCATATCAAACGCCAGCCTGCCGGCGGCCGTGCTGCCGTTGAACGCGATGGGATGCACCATGTTGGGGGCATCGAAGCTGTTGTGCGCGTCCATGGCAAAGCCGGTCAGGATGCGGCCATGGCCGGTGCCGGTCAGGTTGGTGATCACCTGCACGGCATGGCTGGGATCGGTGTTGACCATGGCGATATACAGCTTGCCGTCGGCGCCCCGCGCCGCAAACCCATCCACCATCGGCATCTTGCTGTTGCCTGACGCATAGTCGCGCGCCGACACCGTGACGGGATAAGGCCTGGCGCCCATGAACACCTGGTACATGTCGAACACATGATAGGTCGGGGTCAGCACCATCCGGTCCTTGTCGGTCAGGATCATGGCCTGCAGCACATTGATCATCTGGGCGATATTGGCGCCCTTTACCCGATCGCTGTGGCGCTGGAAGATGTTGAGGCTCAGCGCCGCCACTTCGGCATCGCGCAATGAGTTCTGCTGGTAGAGAAAGCCGGGATGGCTGCCCGGCTCCTGGTCATACCAGGTGCCCCATTCATCGACATAAAGCCCGATCTTCTTGTCGGGATCAACCTTGTCCATGATCGCCGCGGTCCTGGTCACGATCTCGTCGATGTGCAGGGCATGCGCCAGAGTCGAGGCCCATTCGCTTTCCGGAAAGCCGGTGGCTGGCCCCTTGTCGCGGAAGACACGCGGCACGGTATAGTAGTGCACGCTGAGCCCGTCGAACTTGCCGCCGCCCTTCATCATGGCTTCGGCGAAATCATAATTGTCGTCATGGCTGCCGCTGGCGATCTTCAAGCTGCCCATCTCGCGCGGCGTGCCGGCGAAGGTGGCATAGCGGCGGTTGATGTCGGCGGCATATTCGGGCCGCATGTTGCCGCCGCAGCCCCAGGTCTCATTGCCGATGCCGACAAACTTCACGTTCCACGGCTTGGCGCGGCCGTTCCTGCGCCGCTCATTGGCCAGCGAGGACTTGCTGTCCGAAGTCATATATTCCAGCCACTGAGCAGACTCATAAGGCGACAGCGAACCCACATTCAGCGAGACATAGGCATCGGCCCCGATCAGCTCGGCAAAGTTCATGAACTCATGGGTGCCGAAGCTGTTGTCTTCGGTCACCCCGCCCCAATGGACATTGACCCGCACCGGCCGCTTGGCGCGCGGCCCGATGCCGTCGCGCCAATTGTACAGGTCGCCGAAACAGCCGCCCGGCCAGCGCACATCCGGCACATGGATGGCTTTCAGCGCGTTCACCACATCGGTGCGATAGCCATGGATGTTGGGAATCTTGCTGCCTTCTCCCACCCAGATGCCTTCATAGATGCCGCGCCCCAGATGCTCGGCAAACTGGCCATAGATGTGGCGGTCGATCTCCGCGCCAGGCTTGGAGATGTCGATGGTGAGGTTGGCCACCGCGATGACATCGGGTGTTTGGGCCTGGGAAGACGCCGCCAAACTCATCAGCAGCGCTGCGGCGAAAAATTTGCGGATCATGTCCCCACCCTTTTTAAATCGTCGCTCCGGCTTTCGCCGACGCTCCAATTGTTGCGGGAAATGTTAGCGCGATCAGCTGGACGTGCCCAGAGCCCTCAAGCCTTCCGAATCCGACAGCAAAAGCGCCCAGTCGTCACGGCTGAAACCGGCGGTTTCGCGCCGCGCCGCCTGCGCCCGGAGCACGCTCAACCGTGTGGGATCGCCGCCGGTCGCGGACGCACCCGCCAAAAGCGCCAGGTGCAGGTCGCGCACTCGCGCATCCTCCAGCACCAAAAGCTGCGCCTCTTGCGGCACCTCGCCATGGCTGTCGGCCAGGGCATGGGCGCGGCCCAGCACCTTGGAGCCATGGGTTTCGGATGGCACCAGGAACAAGCCTTCACGCCGCGCGCCTGAGCCCAGCATCGGGCTGGAACTGAACACCACCAGAGGGATTGCCAGCCACAGGCCGGCCAGCAGCGGCACAAACCAGTTGAAACTGCCAGGCGCATAGCGCCACAGTATGATGGTCGCCGCCACGCCGATCAGGCTATGGGCGGCGAATACGCGCGCCACCAGCCGCAGCGGCAGGGCGCGGTCGGTGCGGGTCTGCGCATTCCAGCCGGTGGCGATGCCCGCCAAAATGGAAACCACATACCAGCTGTGCTGCAGCATCACGATCGGCGCCATCAGGGTGGAGAACACCGATTCCCACAAGGCGCCCCAGATCACCGCGCCGGCGCCGCCATGGGCACGGGTGGCGGCCGGATCCTCCAGCACCGCGATCACTGCCAACAGCTTGGGGCCATAGAGCAGCACCAATGTCGCCAACACCAGGATCACCAGTTCGGCGGCATGGGACACATACAGCGCCAGCAAGGGATGCAGCCCGATAGTATCGGCCGGCGGCGGCGGCACCGTGTTCATCATGTCGATGGCCGACACGATCAGCAGCAACAGCCACAAGGGCGAAGAGACATAGCTCATGATCCCCATCGCCAGATGCAGGCGGCTGGGCAAGGTGAGGCCTTGCGCGAACACGATGCGCAGATGCTGCAAATTGCCCTGGCACCAGCGCCGGTCGCGGATCAGATAGTCGAGCAAGGTGGGCGGCGGCTCCTCGAATGAGCCGCCGATATCGGGCGCCATCCACACCTCCCATCCGGCGCGGCGCAGCAGCGCGGCCTCGATGAAATCATGGCTCATGATCTCGCCGCCGAAGGGCGGCTTGCCCGGCAGGCGCGGCAAGGCGCAATGCTGCATGAAGGCATGCACCCGGATGATGGCGTTGTGGCCCCAGTAATTGCCGTCCGGCCCCTGCAGGAAGGCGAGGCCCGCGGTGTGGATGGGGCCATAGACGCTGGAGGAAAATTGCTGGATACGCGCGAACAGCGAATGGCGCCCCACCAGTTGCGCCGGCGCCTGGATCAGGCCGGCGCGGGGATTGGCGTCCATCAGCCCCACCAGATGGCTCAGCGTCTTGCCGGTCATCAGGCTGTCGGCGTCCAGGATCACCATATAGTCGTAGAGCTGGCCCCAATTCTCGCAAAAGTCCTGGATGTTGCCGGCCTTGCGTCCGGTGTTGCGGACGCGGTGGCGGTAGAAGACATGCGCGTCCGCGCCCAGCTCCTGTTTCAGCGCCTGCCATTCCATCTCCTCGGCCACCCAGTTGGCGGGATTGGTGCTGTCGCTGAGGATGTAGAAATCAAAATCCGCGCCGGCGGATTCGCGAATGGCGCGCACGCCGGAAAATACCCGCGCCACATCTTCGTTATAGACCGGCATCAGGATGGCGGTGCGCGCCGCCGACGTGCCGCTTGCGGGCTTCAGCGGCAATAGTTCGACTTTCGCAAAACGCGCCCAGGCGCCAAACACCGCCAGCCAGAAGGACGCCGCGATCCAGGCGAACAGAATGGCGAACAGAAAAAGGATAGCGCCTTCACTGAAGGTGAGGCCGTCGATCTGCAGCACACCCACCATCTGGGTGACCGCGGCGACGGTAGAGGCCAGTACCAGGAACAGGTACAGCCAGCGCCGAGGCGCCATGTCAGGCACGGCGGCGGCTTACGGCAGGGGCAAGCTGCGCGGGCGTGGAGACCATTGCGGTGACCAGCGCAGCGGCGATCAGGCCGGGGCTCCAGGGCTGCAGCGGCTCGGCGGTCATGGGGCGCGGGCAGCGCAGCGGGGTGCCCGCAACTTCCACCACGGCCTCAAATGCGCGAGACTGAGAATCCATATGCATACAGTTCCAATTGCCGCCCGTCCGACATCTGCAATTAAACGTTACAATGCGGCGAAATGATGGATCGTTCCGTGCATTTCCGGGGCGGGAGATTCTTTCGCCGCCTTAACTTTTCCATGATTGCCACTTCCAGTGGCAACTCATCCATGAGCCCGTGATGCTGAAGCCCGATCGACGCCTGATGCTGGCCGCCCTGTCGGCAAGCCTTTTGCCGCTGCCTGCGCGGGCCGAATTGCTTTCGCCGGCCGTCCGCTTGGGACCGGCGCATGATTTCAGTTTTGCGGCCTTGGCGGCGCGCGCCAAAAAAAACGCCAGCCAGCCTTATAAAGCGCCACCCACCCGCGCCGCCGAAATCCTGCATGGCATCGATTTCGATGCCGCCCAGAAAATCCGTTTCCGGCCCGACCATGGGTTGTGGCCGGAGCGGACCTATCCAGCGGCTTTCTTTCATCTCAGCCGTTACTCGGCCGAGCCTGTGATTTTGCATGCGCTGGAAGATGGCCCATCCGGCTTGAAGGCGCGCGAGATTTTGTACGGTCCCGACTATTTTGATTACGGCGCGGCCGGGCTGGACCCCAAGCAACTCGTCGATCTGGGTTTCGCCGGCTTTCGCATCCTGGAGGCCAAGCCCAAGGTCGGCGACTGGCTGGCCTTCCAGGGCGCCAGCTATTTCCGTTCCAGCGGCCAGGACGCCCAGTACGGCATCTCGGCCCGCGGGATCGCCATCAACACCGCCGCCGCCACGGCGGAGGAGTTCCCACGCTTTTCCGAATTCTGGCTGGACCAGAGCGGCCCGGCGGTCAGCGTCTATGCCTTGCTGGACGGGCCCTCCATCACCGGCGCCTACAAGTTCGACGCCATGAAGAACCAGAACGGCGCGGTGGTGATGAATGTGCATTGCGACCTGTTCTTCCGCGCCGGCATTTCGCGGCTGGGCGTGGCGCCGCTGACCAGCATGTACTGGTATGGCGAGAATGAGCGGCGTGCGGCGGCAGACTGGCGCCCCGAGATCCATGACAGCGACGGGCTGGCGATCTGGACCGGCAAGGGTGAGCGCATCTGGCGGCCACTGGTCAATCCGCCCCAGGTGCAGACCAATTCCTTCCTGGACAATAACCCCAAGGGCTTCGGCCTGATGCAGCGCGACCGGAACTTCGCGGACTATGAAGACGATGGCGCCCATTACAACAAGCGGCCTGGCCTGTGGGTGGAGCCGAAAGGCAATTGGGGCGCGGGCGCGGTGCAGCTGGTGGAAATTCCCACCGAGGACGAGACCCACGACAATATCGTCGCCTATTGGCGACCAGACTCCGGTAGAGATGGCGGCGACATCACCTCAGGCGACAGCCGCAGCTTCGACTACCGGCTCTATTGGCAGAACAACGAACCGGCATACCCCAAAGATATCGCGCATGTGGTGGCGACGCGGCGGGGTCGCGGCGGCATTCCCGGACAAAATCCCTGGCCCCGCGACAAACAGAAATTCGTGGTGGATTTCAGCGGCGGGCCGCTCGCCGTCCTGCCGGTGCGGTTCGACATCGCGGCGGTGGCCAGCGCCTCGCGCGGCACGATCGATAACGCCCATGTGCTGAAGGTGGTGGGCACCGACCGCTGGCGCGCCAGCTTCGATCTGCAACTGGACGGCAACGGCCCCGTCGACCTGCGCCTGTTCCTGAAACTGGACGGCAAGACCCTCAGCGAGACCTGGCTGTACCAGTATTTCCCCTGATTACTGGCCAGGAAGCAGAGAGGTCAGGGTCTGGAACGACAGCGATTTCTGGTCGACCCCCGGCGGCACCACGTCACCCGTGGCCCAGGAGAAAAACAGCAGCACCGTGTGATTGGTATTGTGGGCAAAGCCATAGCGCGGATCGGTGGTCGCCAGCAGCTTGCCGGTCTTGGCGTCGTAACCGGTGGCGACGAATTTGGCGACGCCCTTTTCCTCGGCCTGCTTGAACAGCGCGATTTCCGGCACCGTCACCGAATTGCCCACCGGGATATAGGGCACGGTGAGCTGCGGCAGGCCGATCAGCAGCGATTTCTGGTCGGTCGAGAGCGCCCCGGAAGATACCATCACCACCGCTTCGGCCTGGGCGCGGTCATCCATCACCATCAAGCCGTTTTTCAGCATCTGGGCGCGGATGGACGCGATGGCATAGCCGTCGTCATAGCCCTGGAAATAGCGGGTATCCACGAATATCCGCGTGCCCTTGGGGATCGCCAGTGACAATTGGGAGGCGGCGCGGTCGGCGGCGGCGGAAATCAACAGCTGCTCGCTGGCGGTGCGCAGTGGCGCGGTGGAACGGGCGGTCGTGCAACCCGCCATCAGGGCGGCGCACAGCAAAATGGCGGAAAAGGCGGAAATCTTGGACATGGAGCACTCATTAAATCAGCCCCTGCCCGCGGCAAACCCTATTTATCCTTCAAATTATTGCAACGCGAAAATCGACGCAGAGCATGCGCATAAATTGTGACAGCTTTGAAACAATGCCCTCTTTTGAAACAACCGCCCTCGCGCTGCGCGCGCGAAGCGGTGCCAGGTTTTCTAAGCTCGCGTCCGTACGCTGTCGCTACGGACCGCCAAGAAAACCTAGGCAAGAAAACAGGCCCAGCCGGATTGCCGACTGGACCTGTTTTGCTCTTGTATCCGACATCACGCCGGACTGTTTTGATATGGGCTTTCACCCATTGTTCAGTTTCGCTTTGTGGCGGAGGCCCGGCGTTTTAACCCGGACCTTGGCTTCGCAAGTCAGGCGAAGCCCGGCCTACTTTCCGGTGGACTCTCTTCCATGCAGGAAACCTCCTGTTACGGTTTCAATCCGCCGGGATCCAAGAATAGGTCTCGCGCTACACTCCGGCGCCAATAAACCCGGTCTCCACCGGATCGATCACGATCCATTTTCGATGCGTTCGCATCTGGTATCGTGCATTTGGGCGCCTTAAGGACGTAACTGCGGCAACCGCAATCTTTTCTCTCAGCATCAGAAGCGTGCGCCTGAAACAGCGTGCGGTCAACACGAAACCGTCACCGAAATACTTTGTGAAGTTGGAACGATTCGAGCTGCGTAAGCAAAGCCGCACACTGTCCGAATCTCGTTTTCTTCAAATGCCTTAAGGATCCACCGCATTTGCATCTCCCCACTTCCTGCTCTATCGGTCGGCAAAAAGGGGAACTTCTTGAAGCGTATCGCGCTCTTGGGCGGCATTTCGCTCATCGCTACCGCCGTGCCTGTGCTGGCTCAAACCGGCAAGGCGCCGGCCGAGCATGTCATCGTCTATGGCACCCTGCCCGATTCCGACATTGGCCTTTCGGCGAACCAGGTGCCGGGCCTGGTGCAGAGCTTCAGTGCCGATCGCCTGACCGCACAGCATGGCCCCACGGTGCTGAACGCGCTAGGTGCGCAGGCCGCCGGCGTGTCGCTCAGCGACGTCCAGGGCAACAGCATGTTCCAGGATCTGCGCTTCCACGGCTTCGAGGCCTCGCCACTGCAGGGCACGCCGCAAGGCATCGCCGTTTATCAGAACGGCGTGCGCCTGAACGAAGCGTTCGGCGATACCGTCAACTGGGACGCGGTGCCCCAGGCCGCCATCGCCCGCATGGATGTGTGGAGCAGCAATCCGGTATTCGGCCTGAACGCGCTGGGCGGTTCGGTCAACATGATCATGAAGAACGGCTTTACCTGGCAGGGCGTGGAAGCGTCGTTGCAGGGCGGCTCCTATGGCCATGGGATGGCCAGCGCCCAATGGGGCATGGACAAGGGCGGCTTCAGTTTTTACGGCGCGGCCGAAGGCGTCACAGATGCCGGCTGGCGCTTTCATTCCCAGTCCGGCCTGGCGCGGCTATATGCCGATGTCGGCTGGCGCTTCGGCGACAGCCAGTTGCATCTGGTGGCATCCGGCGCCGCCACCAGCCTGGGCGTGGTCGGCCCCACCCCCATTGGGCTGATCCAGCGCAATGCCAAGTCGGTCTATACTTTTCCCCAGATAACGCGGAATTCCAATCTCAGCCTGGCGCTGAACGGCAAAACGCGGCTGGACGGGAACTGGCAGGTCGAGGCTTCCGTCTATATGCGCGCCGCGATCCAGCGCCATGTCGGCGGCAATGACACCGATTTCGAACGCTGCTCCAACAGTTCCTCTTTTGTGGGCAAGCTTTGCCTGCAAGACGATGCCTTTACCCGGCCCGTGCCTTTCACAGGTGCCGCCGCGCTGAATTTCCGCAACCAGTTCGCCATCTTGGACCAGGCCGGCGCCGCCATTCCCTTTACCGCGGGGGTGATCTACGGAACGGTGGACCGTACTTACTCCGACAGCACCACCACCGGCGCGACTTTGCAGGTGACCGGCAATGCGCCATTGCTGGGCTTTGGCAATTATCTCACCGCCGGCTTCAGCTTTGACGGCAGCGGCATCGGCTTCCGCTCCACCAGTACCTCGGGGCGCATCTATCCCGACTTCAATGTGGCGGTGGATCAGGCAGTGGCCGGCGCCGGCAGCATCGTGCGCAGCAACGGCAATATCGGCTACGCCCCCGTCACCCTGGGCGCCACCACCAACTATGTCGGCTTCTATGCGGTGGATGCGCTCGATCTGACCGACGCCTTGACTCTGACGGCGGGCTTTCGCGTTAATGCGGCCGACATTGTCACCCGCGACCGCAGCGGCACGGCCGCCGAACTCAACGGCGTGCATGGCTATGGCCATGTCAATCCGCTGGTGGGCCTGACCTGGAAATTCTCGGACGCGATCTCGGCCTTTGGCGGCTATTCCGAAGCCAATCGTGCGCCGACGCCGCTGGAGCTGGACTGCGCCGATCCCAACCTGCCTTGCCTGCTGGAAGGTTCGCTGGTGTCCGATCCGCCACTGGCCCAGGTCGTTTCGCACACCTATCAGGCGGGCCTGCGTGGCAACCTCACCGGGCTCCTGGGTGATGACCATGTCGAATGGAGCGCCAGCCTGTTCCGCACCGACAGCGACAACGACATTGTGGCGCTGGCCAGCACCGTCCAGGGCCGCGGCTATTTCACCAATGTGCCCACCACCCAGCGCCAGGGCGTGGACCTCAGCGCGCGGTACCAGGCCCATGGCTGGTCGGCTTATGCCAGTTATTCCTATCTGGATGCCACTTACCAGTTCACCGGCACCCTGGCCTCGCCCAACAATCCCAAGGCGAACGCCGCGGGTAATATCACCGTCACGCCCGGCCGGCGCATGCCGATGAACCCGGCCAACACGGTGCGCGCGGGCACGGATGTGGATCTGTTCGACGACATCAGTATCGGCGTCGAACTGGCCTTCACCGGCAGCCAGTATTTCGACGGCGACCAGTCCAATCTCAACGCCAAACTGCCCGCCACCGTAGTGGTCAATTTGCGCGCCGCCTGGCAGTTCGATGAACGCTGGCAGCTGTTCGGCACGGTGGACAATCTGTTCGACAATCGCGACGCGCTGTATGGTGCCTATTTCGACCCGTCCAGCAGCATCGGGCTGGTGACGCCGGTTCTCACCGATCCACGCACCCTGACCCTGCGCCAGCCGGTGACGTTCCAGCTCGGCCTCAAATTGAAGATTTAATCCCGCGCTGGCGCGGACGCGCTTCCATCTTTATATGGGCGCCATGCTGCGCCTGACCGACATCAAGCTTCCGCTGGATCACAAGCCAGAAGCGCTGAAGGCCGCCATCCTGAAGAAGCTGAAGCTGCCGGCCGAGGCGGTATTGGACTGGCGGGTGTTCAAGCGCGCCCATGACGCCCGCAGCAGGCAGGCGATCCTCTATATCTATACGGTGGACGTGACCTTGAAGGACGGCGCGCCGGTCCCGAAGGATGCGCGCCCCACCCCCGACATGGATTACAAGCCGGTGGCCCAGGCGCCATCGTCGTTCCAGCGCCCGCTTGTGACCGGCGCCGGGCCATGCGGCCTTTTTGCCGGCCTGATCCTGGCCCAGTCCGGTTTCCGCCCCATCATCCTGGAACGCGGTAAGGTGGTGCGCGAGCGGACCAAGGACACCTGGGGCCTGTGGCGGCGCTCGGTGCTCAACCCGGAATCCAACGTCCAGTTCGGCGAAGGCGGCGCCGGTACCTTTTCCGACGGCAAGCTCTACAGCCAGATCAAGGACCCGCGCTACCTGGGCCGCAAAGTGCTGACCGAGTTCGTCAAGGCCGGCGCACCGGAGGAAATCCTCACCGAGGCCCATCCCCATATCGGCACCTTCCGGCTGGTGACCATGGTGGAAGCCATGCGCCAGACCATCGAGCGCCTGGGCGGGGAATATCGTTTCCAGAGCAAGGTGACGGATTTGTTGCTGACACAGGACCGCCAAGTGCGCGGCGTGAAGCTGGAAAGCGGCGAAGAAATCGAAAGCCGTCACGTCGTGCTGGCGCCAGGCCACAGCGCCCGCGACCTGTTCGAGATGCTGCACGAGCGCGGCGTCGCCATCGAGGCCAAGCCCTTTTCCATCGGTTTTCGCATCGAGCATCCGCAAGGCATGATCGACAAGGCGCGCTTCGGGCGCAGCATTCCCGAACTGGGCGCGGCCGATTACAAGCTGGTGCATCACGCCAAAAACGGCCGCAGCGTCTACAGCTTCTGCATGTGCCCCGGCGGCACCGTGGTGGCGGCAGCCTCCGAGCCCGGCCGCGTCGTCACCAACGGCATGAGCCAGTACTCCCGCAATGAACGCAACGCCAATGCCGGCATCGTGGTCGGCATCACGCCGGACAAAGATTATCCCGGCCATCCGCTGGCGGGCATCGCCTTGCAGCGGCAATGGGAAGAAGCGGCCTTTGCGGCCGGCGGCGGCACCTATGCGGCGCCGGCGCAGTTGGTGGGCGACTTCATCGCCGCCAAACCTTCCACCGTACTGGGTGACGTCGTCCCGTCCTATCGGCCGGGCGTGACGCCAACCGACCTTTCCACCTGCTTGCCCGCTTATGCCATCGAGGCGATCCGCGAAGCCTTGCCCGCCTTCGGCAAGCAGATCCGCGGCTTTGATCGCGCCGATGCGGTGCTGACGGGGGTAGAAACGCGCACCTCATCGCCCATACGCATCCAGCGCGGCGACGATTATCAGAGCCTGAACACGCCGGGGCTTTATCCGGCGGGCGAAGGCGCAGGCTTTGCCGGCGGCATCCTGTCCGCCGGTGTGGACGGCATCCGCGTGGCGGAAGCCGTCGCGAAAAGTATTGCCGGTATTTAGCCTTCTTGTCATGGCCGGGCTTGACCCGGCCATCCATCTGAAAGCATCGCAAGTGGAAGTGATGGATGGCGCGCATACGCTGTCGCTATGCGCCGGAGAACGGCCATGACAATTGGGATTAGGCGGACAGGAACTCCGACACAAACGGCGTGCGCGGATTGCGCCGCACATCGGCGGGCGCGCCATACTGCTCGATACGGCCATCCTTCATCACCGCCACCAAGTCGGCCACGGCAAAGGCTTCTTCCTGGTCATGGGTGACGAACACGGTGGTGACGCCGGCATGGTCGTGGATGCGGCGCAGATCGGCGCGCAATTCCTTGCGCACCTTGGCGTCCAACGCGCCGAACGGCTCATCCAGCAGCAGCATGCGCGGCTCGATCGCCAGGGCGCGCGCCAGCGCCACGCGCTGGCGCTGGCCGCCCGAAAGCTGGCTGGGATAGCGGTCTTCCAGGCCCGGCAGCTGCACCAGCGCCAGAAGCTCGGTGACGCGTTTCTGGATATCGGCGTTGCTGGGACGCTTGTTGCGCGGACGCACGCGCAATCCGAAGGCGATATTGTCCGCCACCGTCATGTGCTTGAACAGGGCATATTGCTGGAACACAAACCCGGCATTGCGGGTGCGGGCCGGCATGTCCAGCCAGTTGAGGTCGGCGAAGCGCACGCTGCCGCTGTCGGCGAATTCCAGCCCGCCCAGGATGCGCAGCAAGGTGGTCTTGCCCGAACCCGACGGGCCCAGCAGCGACACGAAGCTGCCTTGCGGCGCCACGAAGCTGGCGCCGTTCAGCGCCGGAAAGCGGCGAAACTTCTTGGTGACGGAATCGACTGTCAGTGACATCACATTCTCCTAGTGGCGGTGCGCGGCGGCCAGTTCGTCCGCATAACGCCATTCCAACAGTGACTTGAGGGCAAGGGTGACGAGCGCCAGCATCGCCAGCAACGCGGCAACGGTAAAGGCGCCGGCATAATCGTAATTGTCATACAGAAGCTGCACATGCAGCGGCATGGTGTTGGTGACGCCGCGGATGTGGCCCGAGACCACCGACACCGCGCCGAATTCGCCCAGGGCGCGGGCGTTGCACAGAAGAATGCCGTACAGCAGGCCCCATTTGATGTTGGGCAGGGTGACGCGCAGGAAGGTCTGGAAACCCGTGGCGCCCAAGGTGGCGGCGGCCTCTTCCTCGTCGCGGCCCTGGTCCACCATCAGCGGGATCAGCTCGCGCGCCACAAAGGGAAAGGTCACAAAGACGGTGACCAGCACGATGCCGGGCAGCGCGAACAGGATATGAATATCGTGATCCGCCAGGGTCGGGCCCAGCCAGCCCTGCATGCCGAATACCAGCACATAGATCAGCCCAGCCACCACCGGCGACACCGAGAAAGGCAGATCAATCAGGGTAACCAGGAAGGTCTTGCCGCGAAAATCATACTTGGCAATGGCCCAGGCGGCGGCGATGCCGAACACGGTATTCAGCGGCACCGCGATGGCCGCGGCAATCAAGGACAGGCGCACCGAGGCCAGCGCATCCGGCTCGGTGATCGATTTCCAGAAGCCGCCGAGCCCACCGGCCAAGGCTTCCTTGAACACCAGCGCCAGCGGTAGCAGCAGCAGGATGGCGATGAAGCCGATCGTCACCGCGCCCAAGAGCAGCTTGAGCCACAGCGGATCCTCGGTGGGTTTGAGAAAGGAGCGTCGGCGCGAGCCGGAGCGACCATTGGAAAAGTTGGTCATCTGCGTTTCGCCGCCCAGCTTTGCAGCCCGTTCAGCGCCAGCAGCATCACAAAGCTGGCGGCCAGCATCACCACGCCGATGGCCGAGGCCCCGGCATAGTCATATTGTTCCAGCTTGGTGACGATCAGCAGCGGTGCGATCTCACTGACCGCGGGAATATTGCCGGCGATGAAGATGATGGAGCCATATTCGCCGGCGGCGCGGGCGAAGGCCATGGCCATGCCGGTCAGCACCGCCGGCCCCAGCATGGGGATCACCACCCGGGCGATGGTCTGGATGCGGGTGGCGCCCAGGGTGGCGGCCGCTTCTTCCACTTCCAGGCCCAGTTCGGCCATCACCGGCTGCACCGTGCGCACCGTGAACGGCAGGGCAATAAACACCATCGCCACCAGCACGCCCCAGGGCGTGTAGGCGACACGGATGCCATACTCAGCCAAAAGCGACCCCACCCAGCCATTGGGCGCATAGAGGGTGGACAGTGCGATGCCCGCCACCGCAGTTGGCAAGGCGAATGGCAGATCGATCACCGCGTCCAGCAAGCCCTTGCCGGGAAAACGATAGCGCACCAGAACCCAGGCGATGATCAGCCCGAACCCGGAATCGATCACCGCCGCCGCCAGCGCCGTGCCGAACGACAGGCGCAGGCTCGCCAGCACCCGCGGAGTGGAGATCGCGTCGGCAAAACCGCCAAAGCCCAGCTCCACCGGGCGGATCAGCAGCGCCAAAAGCGGCACCAGCACGATTCCAGCCAGGTAGAACAGGGTAAAGCCCAGCGAAAGGCGAAAACCCGGCAACACATGCCGGGACCGCAGGGGGAAAAGTTTCAGTCCAATCGCGCTCATGACGTCTCAAAGAAACTCCCGGGCCGCGCAAACGGCCCGGGAAAGTTGGGGAGTTCTGTGACAGCCGCTACTTGCCCGGCTGGTAAATCTGATCGAATACGCCGCCATCGCCGAAATGGGTGGATTGCGCCTTGGCCCAGCCGCCAAAATCGCCGTCCACGGTGGCCAGGGGAATGGTGGGGAACTGACCCTTGTACTTGGCCAAAATCTCCTGGTTGCGCGGGCGATAGAAATCTCTGGCTTCGATTTCCTGCGCGGCCGGGGTGTAGAGGAATTTCACAAAGGCTTCCGCGGCGGCGCTGGTCTTGTGGCGATCGACATTCTTGTCCACCACGGCCACCGGCGGCTCGGCCAGGATGGAGCGCGACGGATAGACGATCTCATACTGGCCGGGCGATTCCTTCAGCGCCAGATGCGCTTCATTTTCCCAGGACAGCAGCACATCGCCGATGCCGCGCTTGGTGAAGGTCACGGTCGAACCGCGCGCGCCGGTATCCAGCACCGGCACATGCTTATAAAGATTGCCGACAAAATCCTTGGCCTTCTGGTCACTGCCGCCCGGCGTTTTTTCGGCAAAGGCCCAGGCCGCCAGATAGGCCCAGCGCGCGCCGCCGCTGGTCTTCGGATTGGGCGTCACCACCTGGATGCCCGGCTTCACCAGATCGTTCCAGTCCTTGATCTTCCAGGGATTGCCCTTGCGCACCAGGAACACGATGGTCGAGGTGTAGGGCGCGGAGTTCTGCGGCAGGCGCTTCTGCCAGTCGGCGGGCAGCACGCCGGCGTTCTTGGACACCGCATCGATGTCGGCGGCCAGGGCCAAGGTCAGGACGTCGGCCTGAAGCCCGTCGATGACGGCGCGCGCCTGAGCGCCCGAACCGCCATTCGAAGTATTGATAGTGATCTTGTCGGCCTTGTATTCGGCCGCAAAGGCGGCGCCGAGGTCCTTGTAGAGCTCGCGGGTCGGGTCATAGCTGACATTCAGCAAGGTGACGTCAGCCTGCGCCGTGGTGGCGGTGAAAATTCCCGCCGCGACCAGAAGGGAAAGAACGCGTTTCATCGGTTATTCCTCAGAGTTGGATCTGGCTGCGCAGGCCAATGACGTTGGCGGAGATGTCGTTGCCCGGCGCGTTGAGGTGGTTGACCTGGAGATTTTCGTAGTTGAGCTGGAACTTGACCGCGTTGTTGGGATACCAGTTCACGCCCAGCGCCCAGACATCCTGCTTGCCGCCGGGGATGCCGCCGGTTGCGGCCGTGTTGGAGGGCAGGAAATCCAGGTCAATGCTGCTGTAGCGCGCCGTCGCTTCCCAGGCGCCCCAGCCGCCCGGCGTGCCCAAGGGCTTGGCCGGACGGATGTTGCGGAAGCTGGCGGTGGCCGGATCATAGGGATGCTGCTCGCCGGTCAGCGAATAGGTCAGAAAGCCATACCAGCCGGTGAAACTGGGGCTGGGTACGGCGAGGCGGCGCTCGATCTCATAGCGGAACCAGCCGCCCTGGGCGAAGACCGGACCATACTCGCCGGCCGATTCAAAGCCGAACTCGCGCACATGATGGGCATCGATATTGCCGGTATCCACGGTGCGGCTGGCGTCCACCGCCACTTCCGGGCCGTTGCTGAAGCGGATGGTGGTGGTGCTGGTGGGGCTGCTGGCCGCAGCATCGGACAGCTTGAGGATTTCGGTGATATGGCCGTCGATCAGCCACTTCACGTCGGGCTCGGACACCGCCAGCCAGGCGGCGCGGCCGATGATCGCCTCCTGGGAATCGAAGGTGCCGACGGATGCGCCGGTGGAAGTGCCGTCCGTGGTCTTCTTGCCGGTATAGGACACCGACGCCAGATAGGTATCACCCTGGAGCCAGGCGCTGATGGCCTCGCGGCTGGGCGCGCCGGCCAGGTTGCGGCCGACGTCGGACGCCGAGGCGCGCTCCAGGAAGAACAGGTCGCCCGAACCGGTCTGGTCTTCCAGGCCTTCGGACGGCGTATAGGCGCCGGCGCGGACGAAGAAGGGCTTGAAGCCGTCATATTCGAGATAGGCGTTGTAGATATAGCCGCGGTTTTCCACGCCGTTGCCGCCGAAGTCGTAGATGAAGTTGTAGGCCCAGTCGTTATAGACGGTGCCCTGGAAGCCCAGCTGGGCGCGGCGGAAATTGGTGCCGCTATTCAGGTCGACGCTGGCAGGATTCTTGCCTTGCGCGAAATAGGCAGTGTCGAACTGCACCAACGCGCGCAGCGCCAGGGTGAAAGCGCCATCGGCGGAGGCAAAGCTCACCCGGCCATTGGACAGGCTGGTCTTAGGCAGGGCCGCGAGCTGGTTGTTGACGTCGGAATACTGGGCGCTGGTGCTGCGCTTGAGATCGGCCAGTGCGGCGCTCGAGTCGGCATCGCCCTGGGCCGCCTTGATCTCGCGAAGCTGCAGCTGGACGTCGCGCAGCTGCTGTTCCAGGACGCCGATGCGGGGATCGGGCGGCGCCTCCTTTTTGGCGGTGGCGGCAAAGGCGGGCGCCGACAGCGCGGCGGCGGCCGACCCGGCCAAAAGAAGCGAAGCAAGAATTCGACGCATGAAAACCCCGTTTGAAAAGCGCATACCGCCAGCCCTTCAGGACCGTACACGCAATTAATTCCTCCAAATCTCTATCTAGTCAATAGGGATTAAGGTGTTTTTGGAAATGCAGGGAACCAAGGCCTAATAAGGGGAGATTATAAAGCGCCTGAACGCCGCAATTGTGCCGCGGCCGCCGCCAAATTTCTGGATTCCAGGATTTGGGCGGTGGCATCCCGGGCCGCCAGCAGGGCCTTGCGGATGGCGCAGACCGCCTCATCGAAACAGTCATCGCACTTGCGGTAAGCCATGACGCTGACACAGGGACTGAGCGCCAGGGGGCCGTCCGTGACCCGCAAAACATCGGCAAAGCTGATGTCCTTGGCCGGCCTGCCCAAAGAATAGCCGCCGCTGCGGCCCCGATGGCTGCGCACGATGCCGGTCTTTTTCAGCTCCAGCAGGATGGCTTCCAGGAATTTGCGGGGAATCCGCTCGCTTTCGGCGATTTCGGAGATCTGGACCGGGGTGTCCTCGCCTCGCGCCGCCAAAAACAGCAGGGCGCGCAAGGCATAGCGCGCTTTCTGGGAAATCATGCGGCATAATACCCCACCAGCTCTATAGAATATAGCCAAAAGACCTCCCATGCGCGCGACAGCGCGCTCATATGGGGAGGTGGCCGTAGCTCGTCCTCGGGCGAGCGAAGGCCGGAGGGGCAATGCGCGACAGCTTGCGACAACCGCTGAGGTGCGCGGCCCGTATTTCCCGCTATAATCCTGACAAATTGCCATTGAAAGCCCGCGAACCCTCGCAATGACAGCGCAAAGACAGGACAGGACCGGCCGATGACCTGGCTCGTCAAGGTGGCCCTGGACCGGCCCTATACCTTCATCGTCATGGCCATGATGATCCTGATCTTCGGGCCGCTGGCCGCGTTGCGGACCCCCACCGACATCTTCCCCAATATCGGCATCCCGGTGATCGGGGTGGCCTTCAGCTATAGCGGCCTGTCGCCCGACGAGGTCGGCTCGCGCCTGCTGGCCGGCTATGAGCGGTTCCTGACCACCACCGTCAACGATGTCGAGCATGTCGAAAGCCAGTCGATGCAGGGCATCGGCATCGTCAAGATTTTCTTCCAGCCCAATGTCGATATCCGCCTGGCCACGGCGCAGCTCACGGCGGTGTCGCAGACCTCCATCCGCCAGATGCCGGCGGGCACCCAGCCGCCCTTGATCCTGAACTACAGCGCCTCCACCGTACCGGTGCTGCAACTGGCCTTCTCAAGCGCGACCCTGTCCGAGCAACAGGTGCTGGACCTGTCGCAGAATTTTGCCCGTCCCCGCCTGACCACGGTACAGGGTGCGGCGGTGCCCTATTCCTATGGCGGCAAATTCCGCTCGGTGCAGATTGACCTCGATCCCACCGCCATGCAGGCGCGCGGATTGTCGGCCTCCGACGTGCAGAACGCCTTCGCCAGCCAGAACCAGATTACGCCGGCCGGCAACATCAAGATCGGCAGCTTCCAGTATGTCGTGAAGCTCAACAACGCCGCCGACACCATCCAGGGCATGAACGAGCTGCCGGTGAAGGCCGTGAATGGCGGCACCGTCTTCCTGCATGACGTGGCCCATGTGCGCGACGGCAATACCGTGCAGCAGAATATCGTGCATGTGGATGGCAGCCGCGCCGTGCTGTCCACGGTGCTCAAGAATGGCCAGGCCTCCACCATCGACGTTGTCAACGGCATCAAGAACGTGTTGCCGCTGCTGCGCCAGCAATTGCCCGACGCGCTGAAGATTGACGTGCTGGCCGACCAGTCGCTGTTCGTGAAGGCCGCCATCAACGGGGTGGTGCGCGAAGGCGCCATCGCCGCGGGCCTCACCAGCCTGATGATCCTGTTTTTCCTGGGGTCCTGGCGCTCCACCATCATCATCGCCACCTCCATTCCGCTGGCGGTGCTGTGCGCGCTGATGGGCCTGTGGGCGACGGGCCAGACCCTCAACATCATGACCTTGGGCGGATTGGCGCTGGCGGTGGGCATTCTGGTGGACGACGCCACCGTCACCATCGAGAACATCAACTGGCACCTGGAGCACGGCAAGGGCGTCTATGACGCCATCATGGACGGCGCCCGCCAGATCACCCAGCCGGCCTTTGTCTCGCTGCTCTGCATCTGTGTCAGCTTTGTGCCGATGTTCGCCCTGCAGGGCATAGCGGGCTTTCTGTTCGTGCCCATGGCCATGGCGGTGGTGTTCGCCATGATTGCCTCCTTCATCCTGTCGCGCACCCTGGTGCCGACCCTGTCGCTGTATCTGCTGAAGCCCCATGCCGAGGAACATGCCGCGCTGGGCAACAACATGTTCGCGCGCCTGCAGAAGCGTTTCGAGGGCGCCTTCTCAGATACCCGCGAGGCCTATCGCAACCTGTTGGCGCTGGCGATGACGCGGCGGCGGCCTTTCGTGCTCTGCTTCCTGGGCGCGGTGGCGATGTCCATGCTGCTGGTGCCCTTCCTGGGCGAGGACTTTTTCCCAACGGTGGATTCCGGCCAGATCACCTTGCATGCCCGCACCGCCGCCGGCACCCGCATCGAGGACACCACCCAGATCGTGGCCCAGGTCGAACGCGAGGCCCGCAAGGTCATTCCCGCCCGCGAAGTCTCCACCATCATCGACAATGTCGGCCTCAACCAGAGCCCGACCAACATGATCTACAACAATACCGGCACCACCGGCCTGCAGGATGCCGACATCTTCATCACCCTGAACGAGAATCATGGCGTCACGGCCAATTATGTCCGCACCCTGCGCGAAAGGCTGCCGCGCCTGTTCCCCACCGTGACCTTCTATTTCCCGCCGCCCGACATCACCAGCCAGATCCTGAACTTCGGCCAGCCCTCGGCGCTGGACGTGCAGATTACCGGCACCGACCATGACGCCACCGAGGCGTTCGGCTTCCGCATCCTGCGCCAGATCCGCAGCATTCCGGGCCTGGTGGATGCCCGCATGCAGCAGTCGCGTAGCCAGCCGGTGCTGAACGTCAATGCCGATCGCAGCCGCATGGCGCAACTGGGCCTGACCGAGCGCGATGTCACCAATGCACTGGGCACGGCGCTGGCCGGCACCTCGCAATCGGCGCCGAACTTCTGGCTCAATCCCAAGAACGGCGTGTCCTACAACATGCAGGCGCAGATGCCGGAGTACAAAATCGATACCCTGGAGGCGCTGCAGAATCTGCCCGTCACCGGCACGACCGGCGGCAGTTCCCAGGTGCTGGGTGGCGTTTCCAGCATCAGCCGCAGCCAGGGCAATTCGGTGGTGACCCACTACAACATCCTGCCCACCATCGATGTCTTCGCCACCAACCAGGACCGCGACATGGGCGGGGTGGCCAAGGATGTGCAGAAGGTCATCGACGCCAACATGAAATACCTGCCGCGCGGCGCCACCGTCACCCTGCGCGGCCAGATCCAGATCATGAACACCGCCTTCTCCGGCCTGTTCTTCGGCCTCTTGGGCGCGGTGGTGCTGATCTATTTGCTGATCGTGGTGAACTTCCAGTCCTGGACCGATCCCTTCGTCATCATCACCGCCCTGCCTGCCGCGTTGGCCGGCATCGTGTGGATGCTGTTCGTCACCGGCACCACCTTGTCCGTTCCTGCTCTGACCGGCGCGATCATGTGCATGGGCGTGGCGACGGCCAACTCCATTCTCGTCATCGCCTTTGCCCGCGAGCGCCTCGCCCATCATGGCGATGCGGTGCTGGCGGCGGTGGAAGCCGGCTTCACCCGCTTCCGCCCGGTTTGCATGACCGCGCTGGCCATGATCATCGGCATGGCGCCGATGGCGTTGGGGCTGGGCGATGGCGGCGAGCAGAACGCGCCGCTCGGCCGCGCCGTGATCGGCGGATTGATTTTTGCCACGGTCGCGACCTTGATATTCGTGCCGGTGGTGTTCAGCATCATTCATGGCCGCAGGGCGGCCAGGGCTGCGGCGCTCCAGCCGCCGGCTCAATCTGGAGAGGCTTATGCCTGACAAGAACCCCGACGCCGGGCCTCCGGTCCATACGCCGGAGGGGCCCGCGCCTGAGGCCTTGCTGCGCCATAGCGCGCCTCCCGGCCTAAAGCGCTGGGGCACGCTGGTGGTGATCGCGGCTGTGCTGATTGCCGTGCTGGGGATCGGCTGGCGCATGTGGAAGAGCCACAACACCGCGGAATGGACCGATGCCCAGGCGATCCCCACCGTGCAGATAATCAAGCTGAAAGGCGGCAAGGCGGGCAGCACATTGAGCCTGCCGGGCGATGTACAGGCCTTCACCAGCGCCCCGATCTACGCCCAG
>JACCXK010000194.1 GCA_013697055.1 Alphaproteobacteria bacterium | reverse complement strand
GGCCAGTATGTGATGCTGGCGGTGAGCGATACCGGCACCGGCATGACCCCCGAAGTGATGGGCCGGGTGTTCGAGCCTTTCTTCACCACCAAACCGGAAGGCAAGGGCACCGGGTTGGGCCTCGCCCAGGCTTACGGCTTCGTCAAGCAGACCGGCGGCCATATCAAGATTTATAGCGAGGTCGGCCACGGCACCACCATCAAGCTCTACCTGCCGCGCACGCGCCGCGAGGTGGACGTGCTCGACGTCACGGCCGGGCTGCCGGTGGAAGGCGGCTCCGAGCACATCTTGGTGGTGGAAGACGATGAGGGCGTGCGCGCGTCCGTAGTGGACATGCTGGGCGAGCTTGGCTATCGCGTCGCCAAAGCCGAGAATGCAGAAAGCGCGCTGCAAGTCCTGAAGAACGAGAAGCCGGACCTGATCTTCACCGACGTGGTGATGCCCGGCACCATTCCGACCCGTGACTTCATTCGCCAGGCGCAGGTCATGCATCCGGGCGTGCACGTGCTCTTTACGTCCGGCTACACCCAAAACTCCATCGTCCATAACGGCAAGCTGGACGACGATGCCGTGCTGCTGTCCAAGCCCTATCGCAAGGACGAGCTGGCGCGGAAGCTGCGCAGTGTCTTTGCCGGCACCGCGCGCGGTGCCATCACCGAGCCCACACCGGCGAGCGAACAGCAACCCCGCGGCAAGGTGCTGGTGGTCGAGGACGTGGCGCTGATCCGCCTGACCACCGTGGACATGGTGGAGCAGCTTGGCTTTGCCGTGGCCGATGCCGCCGACGCCGGCGAGGCCTTGGTCATCCTCAAACAGGACAGCGCGATCGAAATCCTGCTGACCGACCTGGGCCTGCCGGGCATGAACGGTCACCAACTGGTGGAAGAGGCGCTGAAGCTCAATCCGGCGCTGAAGATCATCATCGCCTCGGGCTATTCCACAGCTGAGGACGTGGGCGGCAAAAAGGTAAGCGGCGCCCGCTATCTCACAAAGCCATTCGACATGCAGCAGTTGCGCAGGGTCTTGGAAACTTGAGGATGCGGCCTTTGTTTGAAGGGGTGCTCCGTCCATACGCTGCCGCTATGGACTGCCTACGCTCTCGGCCGTTCGATATGCAGCAGTTGCGTAGGGTCTTGGAGGCCTGAGGCAAACTCAGGCCGGTTGGGGCGCGAAGAGCCACCGGAAGAAGACCCATCCTGCAATCGCGCCCAAAAGCTGCGCCGTAAGGAAGCCCGGCACCGAGGCGGGGGCGATACCAGCAAAGCTGTCTGTCAGGGCGCGGGCCAAGGTGACGGCGGGATTGGCGAAGCTGGTGGAGGCGGTGAACCAGTACGCGCTGGTGATGTAGAGACAGACCAGCATCGGCACGGACGAGGGCGTGAAGCGCACCCCGCCAGCTATCGTGGCGAACAGCCCGAACGTGGCGATGAACTCAGCCAGCATCAGCGGCAAGCCGCTGCGGATGTGGGTGGAGGTTTCCAGCACCGGCATCCCGAACATCACATGTGCAAGCCATACACCCGCGATGGCTGCGACCGTCTGGGTGACCGAATAGGCCAGCGCCATGGGCAGCGTTATTGCCCTTTGCAGGGCGAAATACAGCGACACGCAAGGGTTGAAATGCGCTCCGGACAAGGGACCGAACACTGTTATCAGAACCACCAAGGCCGCGCCCGTCGCCAGGGAATTGGCGAGCAACGCTACTGCAAGGTTTCCCCCGGCCAGACGCTCCGCCATGATGCCGGAGCCGACGACTGTGATGAGAAGGAGGCTGGTCCCCAGGGCTTCGGCGGCAAGCCGCCGCGCCAGATCAATCCGCATTCTCGCGGCTGCCGATGTCGTCCAGTTTCCTTTTTAGCGACATGCGGTCCAGGCTTTTGATGGGAAGGGCGGCAAACAACTCGATCCGGCGATGCAAGCTGAGCTGCGCGTCGCGGAAAGCGGTCGCAATCTTCTTTTCCTCGCCAGTCACGGCAGCGGGGTCAGGAATCCCCCAGTGCGCCGTCATGGGCTGGCCGGGCCACACGGGGCAAACCTCGTTGGCGGCGTTGTCGCAGACGGTGAAGACGAAATCGAGTTGCGGCGCGCCAGGCGCAGAGAATTCGCTCCAGCTTTTTGAGCGCAATCCCTCCGTGGGATATTCAAGCCGGTCCAACAGCTCCAGAGCATAAGGATTGACCTGCCCCTTGGGATCGGAGCCCGCCGAATAAGCGCGAAACTTGTCGCCGCCGATGCGGTTCAGGATGGCTTCGGCCAGGATGGAGCGGGCGGAATTGCCGGTGCAGAGAAACAGGACATTGTAGGTCATGCGCGTTGCTTCCGCTTTGGCGGGCAGCAGGAGGTGGCGACGGCAGCCAGCGGAGCGCAAATTTCAGCCCGCCCGCCGCAGCAGTCCTGTGTGAGAAACAGCAGCAGCGAGCTCATCTGCTCGAAATCCACTGCATAGATGATGGAGCGGCCTTCACGCCGCGCACGGATAAGTCCCGCATTCGACAGCATCAGGAGTTGGGCCGACATGGTATTGGCGGCGGTTTTCAGTTTGCGGGCAATGTCTCCCGCCGCCACGCCGCCAGGCCCTGCCTTTACAAGCGCCCGGAACACAGCGAGCCGGCCCTCATGCGCCAGCGCGGACAGCTTCCGTACCGCAATCTCTGTTTCCATATTTCATGTAATATGGAAATATCATGCACCTGTCAAGATCAACTGAGTACCAAAGAAAAAGCCCGCGAGGCGAACCGCGCGGGCTTTGTCTTTTGGATTTTCAGCCTTGCTTACGGCAGCAGGGTGAAGTTGTAGGTCAGCGTGGCCACAACGCCGCCGGAGCAGGCATGGCGGGTCGCCATGTAGAAGGCGCCGCACTGGGCGGTGCCCAGGTCGGTGCCGCTATAACGGACGTCCAGGACCAGACCCTTCCAGGTCGCGGAGGCGCCGATATCGCCATAGGTATAGTCGCGCGAACCGACCAGGCGGGCATTTTCGGCCCATTGATGGCCGAGGTTGCCGCTGACGCTCAGCCAGTCGAGGATGGTGTAGGTGACGTTGCCGTAGATGGCATTGCCTTCACCGCCGTCGAACGCCAAATTGTTCGACCAGGCGTAGCTGCCCTGCAGCGACACGGGGCCGAACGCCTTGGTGAACTGGTTGATCAGTTCGAAATAATCGGGACGCGGCGCGCCCGCGGGCACGTTGGCCGACGGATAGGCGTAGTAATAGGGCATGAAGTTCCAGTCGATGCCCCACAGGTCGGTGTGCTTGCCGCCATAGATGTCGAGCTCGACATAGGGGTTGTTGCTGGAGGTTGGATCAAAGTCCACTTCCGAGGCCCAGGCGCCGACATAGAAGCCGTTCGGGCCATTGACGTTCAGCGAGCCCTGGGGCGCGAAGTTGCGGTCATTCTGGCTGATGCCGCGGAAACGATAATCGCTGGTCGCCGCGACATAGCCGGTGAGGGTCCAATCCGGCGCCGGAGCCGCCGCGTCTTGCGCCACGGCAACAACAGCAGAGGTGCTGAGCAGGCCAACCAGGCTTGCCGCGCCCAAAAACAGTTTGGTCAAATTCTTCATCTCAAGTCCTCTCGTTGCCAGGCGCTCGAATCGCGCTGCGTCCCGGGTTCCTCCGGTTCGTCGTGACAATTCTGTTTCGCAGGCCCAATCTCAATATGGCGACTTGTCTTTTTGGCCCCGTTTGACCGCAGAAAAGCGTGATTTGAACACCCGTTGTTGCAATGCAACAGGTGGTTGCCTAATTATTGGGCGTACGGCCTTTTCTCTGTGCAGAGCTTGCGGAAGTTAAGGCTTTCTGAAGTGGGCTGCCGGCCGTTTAATCTTTGCCGGAACGGCAAAAGGACTCAGTGTGCGGCCCCAGAAATTTCACCGTTAGCGATGCGCATTATCCTCGTCCGGCACGGCCAGCCGCATATCGCGCTCAGCCCGAAGGCCAGCCATGCGGGCTTTGCCGATTATATCGGCGCGTATGAAGAAGCCGGCCTTGCGCCTGCCAATCTTCCGCCACAGGAACTGCGCGACCTGGTGCGGGAACTGGATCACGTCTTTACCAGCGACCGGCCGCGCAGCCTGCAAAGCGCCGCCGTGCTGGCGCCCACGGCCATGCTGACCACCGATCCCTTGTTTGCCGAAGCACCGCTTGCAACCCCGTGCATTCCTCTGCTGCGCATGGCGGTTCCCAAATGGGCGGTGGTATCGCGCATCCTGTGGCATGCAGGCTTTGCGCCGGGCATCGAAAATGCCCGCGCCGCGGGCCACCGCGCCGAAAAGGCCGCCGACATCCTGATCGCGCGGGCGCGCGAAGCGGGAAGTGCCGTGCTGGTGGCGCATGGCTATTTCAACTTCATGATCGGGCGGCGGCTGGCGAAGCTCGGTTTTGTGCGCACCGGAAGCCACCAGGCGCGTTATTGGAACACCGTGATCTATGAGAGCAAGCCATGATCGAACGTAAAATCGAAATTCCCACTATCAATACGCAAACCCTGCTGCTCACGTCCGACGGTGTCGTCGAATTTCCCGGCGTGGTGTTCCTGACCGACATCTGGGGCATCAGGCCCGCCAATATCGGCATGGCCAAAAGACTGGCGGAAAAGGGCTTCGCGGTGCTGATGCCGAATGTCTTCCACCGTTATTCGCGCATCACCCCGGACGGCTTTGAGCCAAAGGATGAAACGGAAAAGCACAAGACCCTGCAGGCCCTGTTCGGCACCCTGACGGCGGATCAAATGGTCAGCGACGGCAAGGCCTATGTGGATTTCCTGCTGGCGCAGAAAGGGGTGAAGCCTGGAAAAATCGGCGTGGTGGGGCATTGCTTCACCGGCCAGATGGCGGTGCGCATGGCGGCCGCGGTGCCGGACAGAATCGCGGCGGCGGCCTCCTTCCATGGTGGCTTCCTGGTCACGGACAAGCCTGACAGCCCGCACAAGATCCTGCCGCCCATCAAGGCGCGGCTCTATTTCGGTCATGCGATGGAAGACAGCAGCGCCACGCCGGAGCAGATCGCGACGTTGGAAGAGGCGTTGCGCAACTGGCACGGCGCCTTCCAGAGCGAGGTTTACGAAGGCGCCAGACATGGCTGGACCGTGCCGGGCCGCGATGTTCACAACGAGTTGCAGGCGGAGCGGGCGTTCGAGAAGGAAGTCGAACTGTTCGACGCGGCGCTCAAATAATCAGAGCATCGCCGGAATGACGCGGTCCGGCGGCTTGTGGCCGTCCACGAAGCTGCGGATGTTGACGATCACCTTTTCGCCCATGTCGATGCGGCCCTCGATGGTGGCCGAGCCCATATGCGGCAGGAGCACCACATTGCGCGCTTTCAACAATTTGGGGTTCACCGCCGGCTCATTTTCGAACACGTCGAGCCCCGCGCCGGACAATTGGCCTTTTTCCAGCATCAGCGCCATGGTGTTCTCGTCGATCACTTCGCCGCGCGCGGTGTTGACGATATAGGCGGAGGACTTCATCAGCTTCAGCCGCCGCGCCGACAACAGGTGGAACGTCGCCGGGGTGTGCGGGCAATTCACCGACACGATATCCATCCGCATCAGCATCTGGTCCAGACTGTCCCAATAGGTGGCTTCCAGCGCCTGCTCGATATCGGCGTGCACGGGCTTTCTGTTGTGATAGTGGATCTGCAGACCGAAGGCGCGGGCGCGTTTGGCCACCGCCTGGCCGATGCGGCCCATCCCGACAATGCCCAGCCGCTTGCCTTGCAGCCGGTTGCCCAGCATCCAGCTGGGCGCCCAGCCCTTGAACTTGTCGTCTTCCATCGCCGCCACGCCTTCCACCAGCCGGCGCGGCACCGCCAGGATCAATGCCATGGTCATGTCGGCGGTGACTTCGGTCAGCACGCCGGGCGTGTAGGTGACGGCGATGCCCTTGTCGGTGGCGGCCTTCACATCGATATTGTCCACCCCGGCGCCGAAATTGGCGATCAGCTTGAGGTTCGGACCCGCCTTGGCGATCAGCTTGGCGTCGATCCGGTCGGTGATGGTGGGAACCAGCACGTCGGCGGTTGCCATCGCCTCGGCCAGCCTGGCGGCGGTCAGGGGCGTGTCGTCGACATTCAGCCGCGCGTCGAACAGCTCCCGCATGCGGGTTTCCACCGCTTCGGGCAGTTTGCGGGTGACGATGACCAGGGGTTTCTTGGCTGCCATGGTGGCATTAAAGCCCAAGCGCCCGGATGACGGAAGCGCAGGCTTGCGCTAAATGTGCCGAGTCGCCAAAACAAGCCAAGAAAACATGATTGTCATGACGCGTTTGGCTGCAATTTTATTGATCCTGTCCATGACAGGCGCCGAAGCGGCGCCCATCCTGCGCTATGTCAGCCAGCGCACCGACAAGGCCTATCTGCGCGAAGGCCCCACCTTTGCCCACAAGGTGCTGTGGCAATACCGCCATCGCGGCTATCCCTTTGCGGTGATCGCCCAGTTCGACGTCTGGCGGCGGGTCAGGTCTGCCGACGGCACGGTGGGCTGGATGAGCGCCTCCATGCTGACCGACCAGCGCACCGTGCTGGTCACCGGCAAGGGACGGGCGAAGGTCTTCGCGGAGGCCGGCGGCGGCAGGATCGTGGCGCTCGCCGATCCCGGCGCCATTGCGGGCCTCAAGGCCTGCACGCGCGAGGCTTGCCGTATTCGCGGCGAGAAAAGCATCGATGGCTGGATCGCCAAGAACAGAATTTGGGGCATCGACGCGAACGAAGTGTTCGACAAGCTGCCGCGGCGTTAGTGCCGGAAGTGGCGCATGCCGGTGAATACCATGGCGAGGCCCGCGTCATCAGCTGCTGCGATCACATCCGCGTCTTTGACCGAGCCGCCCGGCTGGATCACCGCCGTGGCGCCGGCTTCGGCCACCGTCAGCAAGCCGTCGGGGAAGGGGAAGAAAGCTTCCGATGCCGCCGCAGACCCCACGGTGCGGGGCTTGTCCCAGCCGGCGATTTTCGCCGCGTCCTTGGCCTTCAGCGCGGCGATCCGCGCGGAATCCACGCGGGACATCTGGCCGGCGCCGATGCCGGCGGTCGAGCCATCCTTCACATAGATGATGGCGTTGGACTTGACGTGTTTGCCGATGGTGAAGGCCAGCAGCATATCGGTGATTTCCTGTTCGGTCGGCTGGCGCTTGGTGACGACTTTCAACTCCTTGCGCGTGATGCGGCCATTGTCGCGGGTCTGCACCAGAAAGCCGCCCGCCACCGAACGATAGGTGAGGGTCGGGGTCAGCGGATCGGGCAAGCCGCTCGCCGTCAGCAGGCGCAGGTTCTTTTTTGACGACAAAATCTTGCGCGCATCCTCGTCGGCGTCGGGCGCGATGATCACTTCGGTGAAGATCTTGGAGATTTCCTCCGCCGTGGCGCCGTCCAGTTTGGTGTTGAAGGCCAGCACGCCGCCAAAGGCGCTCTGGGTGTCGCAGGCCAGCGCCGCCAGATAGGCGTCTTTCAGCGTCTTGCCCAGCGCCACGCCGCACGGATTGGCATGCTTGATGATGGCGCAGGCGGGGCCTGCCTTGGCATCGAACTCCGCCACCAGCTCGTAGGCGGCGTCGGTGTCGTTGATGTTGTTGTAGGACAGTTCCTTGCCCTGGAGCTGTGTGGCGGTGGCGACGCCGGCACGCGCGCTGCCATCGACATAGAAAGCGGCTTCCTGGTGCGGGTTCTCGCCATAGCGCAGGCCCTGGCGCAAGAGACCGCCAAAGGCGCGGCGGCGCGGCGGTTCTTTTTCGCCGTCCTTGGCCAGTTCGCCGGCAAACCAGCCCGACACGGCGGCGTCATAGGCGCCGGTGCGGGCGAAAGCGCGCTGGGCCAGCTTCTTGCGCAACGCATGCGTGGTGCAGCCGCCATTGGCCTTCATCTCGTCCAGCACGGCGGTGTAATCCTCGACATCCACCACCACCGTGACCCAGTCATGGTTCTTGGCCGCCGAGCGCGTCATGGCCGGGCCGCCGATATCGATATTCTCGATGGTGGTCTCGAAGTCGGCGCCGCGCGCCACGGTGGCTTCGAAGGGATAGAGATTGCACACCAGAAGATCGATGCCGGCGATGCCATGCTCTTTCATCGAGGCGGCATGATCGGCTTTGTCGCGCAGGGACAAGAGGCCGCCATGCACCATCGGATGCAGGGTCTTGACCCGGCCGTCCATAATCTCGGGAAAATTGGTGATCTCAGATACATCGCTGACCGTCAGGCCGGCATCGCGCAGCGCCTTGGCGGTGCCGCCGGTGGAAATCAGCATCACGCCCTGGTCCGAAAGGCCACGAGCGAATTCCAGCAAGCCGGTCTTGTCGGACACGGATAGCAGGGCGCGGGAAATCTTGCGAACGGTGTTGCTGGAAGTGGGCATACGAGAGTTATCCGGGCTGGACACGAGCCGGTCTTAGCGCCTGTAAAACAAATATAAAAGGGCGAGCGACCCACTTGCACACAGCGACCACAAGACCGGCACCGGATAGTGCTGGTTATGCCAGGCCAGCACGAAATCGCCGGGCATGGGGTCCAGTTCCAGCGCCATGACGATGGGACACAGGATGACGGCGCCCACCACTAGAATCAGCAACACGATCGGCAGTTTTCTACCCATGGCCGTCTTGGATTTCCGGCGGCATGGCCGTCAGCCCCAACCGCGCGAACAGCGCCTGGTCGGTGGAGGCTTCCGGGTTGGGGGTGGTCAGCAATTTGGCGCCGGTGAAGATGGAATTGGCCCCGGCCAGGAAGCACAACGCCTGGGTCTCGTCGCTCATCTCCTCGCGCCCCGCGGTCAGGCGCACCACCGATTTGGGCATGGTGATGCGGGCCACCGCAATCATGCGCACGAAGGTGATGGGGTCCAGCGGCTGGGCCAGGCTGGCGGGCGTGCCTTCGATCTGCACCAGGGCGTTGATCGGCACGCTTTGCGGATGCACCGGAAGCGTGGCCAGGGCGTGAATCAGCCCGACGCGGTCCTCGGCGCTTTCGCCCATGCCGACAATGCCGCCGCAACAGACGGCGATGCCGGCGCCCCGCACATTCGCCAGCGTGTCCAGCCGGTCTTCATAGCTGCGGGTGGAAATGATGTGACGGTAATATTCCGGCGAGGTGTCCAGGTTGTGATTGTAGTAATCCAGCCCCGCCTGCTTCAGCCGTGTGGCCTGGTCGCCGGTCAGCATCCCCAGGGTGACGCAAGTCTCCATGCCCAGCGCCTTGACGCCTTCGACCATGGCGCAGACCGTGTCCAGGTCCTTGTCCTTGGGGTTCCGCCAGGCCGCTCCCATGCAGAAGCGCGACACGCCGGAGGCCTTGGCGGCGCGGGCGTCGGCCAGCACCGCTTCCACCTCCATCAGCTTGGACGCCTTCAGGCCGGTCTTGTTGTGCACCGACTGGCTGCAATAGCCGCAATCCTCCGGGCAGCCGCCGGTCTTGATCGACAGGAGCTGGGAAATCTGCACCTGGGCGGGATCGAAATGGGCCCGGTGCGCGCTCGCGGCGCGGAACACCAGTTCGGGAAAGGGCAGGGCGAACAGGGCGGCGATTTCCTCCCGGGTCCAGTCGGAGCGCGGGGTGTCGTGAAGGGCGCGGGCGGGAGCGTTCATGGGACCATTCTAGGGGGCCGGGCAGCCCCTGTAAAAGAGTGGACGGGGCGGGCCCAAAACGCTAACAAAAGCGCCCTTTGAAACCCCGTGCCCCGGTGGTGGAATGGTAGACGCGGCAGACTCAAAATCTGTTGCCGCAAGGCGTGGGGGTTCAAGTCCCTCCCGGGGCACCATTCGCTTCGCTCATGGCGCCCCGTGAGGTCCTTTCATCTGCTCGTCCTCGCACGCAGCGATGTTAACAGGAATGGTGCTCCTGTACTGGATTCAAAGTCGCAGCCGGTTGCCTCGAATCCGAGCTCAAGGAATAGCTTCGTTGCCGCACTCAAAATGCGACGATCTACTTCGCCCGCTTTTTCCGCTGGTGGCCGGCCGCCCGGCGCCACGGTGCCTTGCTCGCGTGAGCAGTTTTCAGACGATTCATTTTCTTCGCATGTGCAGAAACTATAGCTTACCACGCGTGTTGTAGAACTGAACGGATAAGTACAGTTCCCCTCGTGGAGACGCGCTATGGCCAAAATGACGCTTGGAGAGCTTTCCAAAAAAATGGCTCTTATCGACTTCGCGATGCTTTCGACGCGGACCAAGGAGGGCGCGGTGAGCAGCCGGCCGATGAGCAGCAATGGTGAAGTCGAATTCACCGGCGACAGTTTCTTTTTCACGGACGAAAGTTCCCGCATGGTCGCGGAAATGACTGCCGATGAAAATGTCGGGCTGACATTCACCGGTGCAGCTGGAATCCTCGGCGGACCTCCGATGTTTATCGCCATGGAAGGCGAAGGCGAATTGATTCGCGACAAGGCGCAGTTCGCGCAGCGCTGGACCAAGGGTCTGGATCACTGGTTCAAGCAAGGCGTGGATACGCCCGGCTTGGTCCTCATTAAGGTGCAGGCGCAGCGAATTCATTATTGGAATGGTGCGGATGAAGGCGAAATTGCGCTGTGATCGACGGCGCTGGTCGCGTTGTCGTCCTGGCGGGCGCGACGGGTGATCTAGGCGGACGCATCGCCGCCGCGCTGGTTCGACGCGGTGTGACTGTACGTGCCGTCCTACGTGCCGGCACGAAGGATGCTGCAAAGTCTGCGCTCCATTATGTCGGGGCAACAACTATCGAGGTTGATTTTGACAAAGCGGCAGAACTCGCACGCGCCTGCACAGGGGCCGATTGTGTCGTCTCCACCCTGAACGGACTTGAGCCGATCATGCTTGGTGTGCAGGGTCGATTGCTCGATGCCGCCGTTTCAGCAGGCGTGCCACGGTTCATGCCGTCCGATTTCTCGCTCGACTTCACCAGCACACGGCCCGGCGACAACCGCAACATGGATCTGCGCCGCGCATTCATGGCGCGAATCGACAAGGCGCCGATCCGCGCCACGTCAGTGCTGAACGGTGCGTTCGCAGATTTGCTGCAAGGACCAGCCCCAATCGTCCTGCGCAAGTGGCATCGTATCCTTTACTGGGGGGACGCGGACCAGCCACTCGATTTCACGACAAAGGATGACGTCGCCGATTATGCGGCGGACGTCGCACTGGATGCCGGCGCGCCGCGCTTTTCGCGCATCGCGGGTGACACGGTGAGCGCGCGCGACCTCGCCGCGTTGATGTCGCGGCTCAGCGGCAAGCGTTACAAACTGTTCCGGCCCGGCGGGATTGGGCTCCTCAGCATCCTCATCAAAGTCGCACGAACGCTGACTCCCGGATCGGACGCCGCGTTCCCCGCCTGGCAGGGGATGCAAGGCGCCAGACGTTCTCGGTTCAACCACCTGACCGAGTTTTCTAATGGAGTACCGCTATTGACCGATATCATCGCGCCTTTTCATCTTTCGATCCCGCAGTCAGATCTGGATGATTTGCACGCAAGACTGGCACATACCCGTTGGCCCGATCCCGAGACCGTCGATGACGTGAGCCAGGGACCTCCGCTGGCGAAAATCCGGGCACTGGTTGATCGCTGGCAAGACGGCTACGATTGGCGACGTTGCGAAGCCCTGCTAAACGGTTTCGGACAGTATCGTACCGAAATCGACGGCCTTGGCATTCATTTCCTCCACATTCGTTCGCCCGAGCCGGATGCCTTGCCGCTGATCATGACGCATGGCTGGCCGGGTTCGGTACTGGAATTTCGCGACGTTGTCGGCCCCTTGACCGACCCGGCCGCGCATGGTGGAAGCGCTTCCAGCGCCTTTCATCTCGTTATTCCGTCATTGCCCGGGTTCGGATTTTCTGACAAGCCGACGGAGTCCGGTTGGAACATTATGCGGATTGCCGCCGCCTGGAGCACGCTGATGCAGCGGCTGGGCTACGACCGCTGGGCCGCGCAGGGCGGCGATTGGGGAGCGGGCGTCACCACGACCCTGGGGTACATGACGCCGCCGGGACTGGTCGGCATCCATCTCAACATGGTGATGTTCCAGCCGACAGATGACGAACGCGCCGACGCAGACACGGCTGAACAGAAGATGCTCGCTGATGCCCAGCGCTATGATGAGCAGTTGTCCGGCTATTACAAACTTCAGAACACACGGCCGCAATCCATCGCTTTCGGCCTCGCCGATTCGCCGGTCGGGCTCGCTGCTTGGATCTACGCGCTGTTTCAGGACGTTTCGGACAGCGGCGGCGACCCCGAGAGCGTGTTTGAACTCGACGCCATGCTCGACGACATCATGCTCTACTGGATTCCCAATGCGGGGCCGAGTTCGGTGCGCCTGTATTGGGAGGGAGCACAAGCGATGAAAGCGGGCGGGATGCCCTCCAAAGCGATGCCGACGCCCACCGGGATCAGCATGTTTCCGGGTGAGCAAATCCGGCTGTCGCGACGCTGGGCCGAGCAGCGCTTTGCCAAGCTGGTCCACTTTAACGAGCTTGATCGCGGCGGGCACTTCGCAGCGCTGGAGCAGCCGGCAGTGTTCGTGGAGGAACTTCGTGCGACCTTTGCAGGCCTTCGATCCTCGCAATCCCGGACCGCTCTTAGAAAATCAGCCTGACGGTACTACCGATTTCCACGCCGTAACCCGTGTGAACCGCGACCCCAGGAATTTTTGCCCACCCAGCCGACCAGTCAGGAAAACTGACATGATAAAATTCACGATTCTGCTGAAACGCAAAGCATCCCTTAGTCACGAAGAACCATTTCCTTTTTTTGCATTTGGCTGCCGCGCCCGCCCTCAATCCGCTGACGCGCGGGCCGGCTTGGCATTCAACTGCGCGCCTTCTTGCGCGCAGTTGAATTCTTAAAATACTTCGCCGCCTTGGGGTTGCGATGCGGGCAGCCGGGCCAGCAGCAGGGTCGCCGATCGCCTTCCTTCAGTTGGGAGAGGGTTCGCGCGACGTGCTCGGCCCGAGTCTGCGCCGTCTTGACGATGGTGGTCCAGCAGATCCACTCGTTGCGCGCCAGCGGCGTGATGTCTTCCCAAGCGGCAAGCGCTTTGGCATCCGATGCCAGTGCCTTGCGCATATCGGCAGGCAAGTCGTGTACTACGCCGCCGGAAATGGATTTCTGAGCCATGGTGCATTGTAGCCATGCCTGCGTCAGGCTTCCAGCACCAGCTTCGCCGCCAGCGCCAGCATGGTGACGCCGATCAACCCGTCGAGCACACGCCAGGCCTTGGGATTGGCGAACAGTGGCCGCAACAGGCGCGCGCCATAGCCCAGCGAAAAGAAGAACAGGAAGGATGAGGTTATCGCGCCAGCCGCGAAGATAGCGCGTGCGCCGGCATATTGCGCCCCGACCGAACCCAGCAGCACCACAGTATCGAGATAGACATGCGGGTTCAGCCAGGTGAAAGCCAGGCACGCCGCGATGGTCGCGCCCAGGGATTTGCGCACATCGTCCGACGGATTGAGCGCGCCCTTTTTGCGCCACGCCGACCACAGGCTGCGCAAGCCATAACCGGCCAGGAACGCGGCGCCGCCAAAACGCATCACCGGCGCCAGCCACGGTACCGTCGTAATCAGCACGCCGAAGCCCGCGACTCCGGCCGCGATCAAGGTCGCATCCGACAAGGCACAGATCAAACAGACCCAGAAGACGTGCTCCCTGCGTAAGCCTTGGCGAAGCACAAAGGCGTTCTGCGCGCCGATCGGAAGGATCAGGCTGGCGCCGAGCAGGAAACCGGGAATGAAGGCGGTGGTCATGGATCGGAACTATGGCGCGGGCACGTGCCGGTCAACAGGTTGACCCGCGCATGACGGCCATGTTTGGCTGGTCCATGACAGCCCGCAAGACGGCGCATCCCAACTGGGTTCTGGCCACCTGCATCCTGGCCTCCAGCCTGTCCTTTGTGGACGGCTCGGTCACCAATGTCGCTTTGCCCGCTATCGCCAAATCGCTGCAAGCCGGCAGCGCCGATTTGCAATGGGTGATCAACGCCTATCTGTTGCCGCTCAGCGCGCTGCTCTTGTTGGGCGGCGCGGCCGGCGACCGTTATGGCCGGCGGCGCCTGTTGGTGGGCGGCACGGCCTTGTTCGCTGTTGCTTCTATCCTGTGTGCGCTGGCGCCGGACTTGAACCTGCTGCTGGCGGGGCGCGCCTTGCAAGGCATAGGCGCCGCCATCCTGATGCCCAACAG
>JACCXK010000187.1 GCA_013697055.1 Alphaproteobacteria bacterium | reverse complement strand
GGAGACGATCGAGGAAACCATCCGCTTCGCCACGGACATCAACCCGCACACCATCCAGGTATCCTTGGCCGCCCCTTACCCTGGCACTTTCCTGTACAAGCAAGCCGTGGAAAACGGCTGGCTGGATGCGGAACACGCGGAGCTTGTGGATACCAGCGGCGTGCAGATCGCGCCGTTGCACTATCCGCACCTGTCCCACACCGAGATTTTCGATAATGTCGAGACCTTCTACCGACGGTTCTACTTCCGGGCGCCGAAGATCGCCTCGATCGTCAATGAGATGGTGCGTAGCCCGCAGATGATGAAGCGGCGGCTGCGGGAGGGTGTCGAATTTTTCCAGTTCCTGCGGGAACGTCATCACGCGGCGTAGCGAGTGGATGTGATTTGGCGGAAGAATCCGCCAGATTACATTCACTAGCCGTTGATCTTGTGGGTCGATCCACCCGACAGTAAAGAGCAAAGCGTCAGGATCGGACCACCAGGAGATCGCCATGCCGGTGATCGCTCGCCGCTTTCGGGCAAGCCCAGACCCGCCAACAAGCGGCACCCTGGATCAGAGGTGAGGCAACGGTCGTCAAATTCGGGTGATTTCTGAATTTGCATCGGCTCGGCAATGCAATACTGCTAACCCATCTTTGACGCCAAAGTCGCTTTATGCCGTAATGAAATCTGGGAAGCTATTGATAATAGCTCTGTATTTCCCAGAACCTTCATGTAGTGCCATAATATTTGGGTAATGCCTTGACGCCATCCGGCGCCGCGCCCACGTTGCAGGCATGTTCATCCGCAAAACAGCAACCCGGCACAAATCGACGGATGAAGCCTATTTCACCTTCCGTCTCGCCAGCTCCGCACGCACCGGCAAGCAGGTCCGCCAGATCACCTTGCTCAATCTCGGCCGCCATTTCGACCTGCCCCGCAGCGATTGGCCACGGCTTTGCGGCCGTATCGATGCCCTGCTCGCCGGTCAGGCCGGCATGCTTGCAGAACCAGAAGCGATCGAAGCCCTGGCGCAACGCTACGCCGCACGCCTGATCGCCACCCAGCCCGCTTCTGGCCGACCGCCCGTCGCTCCGGAGCCGCTCGCTTCCTCGCCCGCCCAGCCCCAGGTGGCTTCGCCTGCCGCCATCGCGGCCACGCCAGACCCGGTTTACGCCGAGGTCGACGTCGCCTCGCTGCAACTCACCCGCCCGCGGTCTGTCGGCGTGGAGGCCGCCGGTCGCGCCGCCATCGGCTGGCTGGGGATCGATCCGCTTCTGACCGACCTCGGTTTCAACCGTGTGCAACGCGACGCGGTGGCGGCGCTGCTGATCGGACGCATGGCGGCCCCCGGCAGCGAACTGGCCACCTGGCGCTGGCTGCGCGAACGCAGCGCCCTCGGTGAATTGCTGGGCGCCGACTTCGAGGCCATGCCGCCAATCCGGCTCTATCGGACCTCCGATCGCCTCGTGCGCCAGCGTGACAAGATCGAGGATGCGCTGTTCAGCCGCCTCCAGGATCTGTTCGGATTGGCGGTCACCGTGACGCTCTACGATCTCACCAACACCTATTTTGAAGGCGCCGCCACCCAGAACCCCAAGGCCGCGCGCGGCCGCTCGAAAGAGAAACGCGCTGACTGTCCGCTGGTCACCCTCGGGCTCGCGCTTGATGCCAGCGGCTTCGTGCGCCGCTCGAAGATGTTCGCCGGTAACGTGGCCGAAGGCACGACACTGACCGCGATGCTCAAAGACCTCGCCACGCCGCCCGGCGCGCTGGTCATCATGGACGCCGGCATCGCCACCGCGGCCAACATCGCCTGGCTCAAGGCGCAAGGGTACCGCTATTTGGTGGTCAGCCGCGAACGCACCCGCCAGTTCGATCCCGATCGAGCCGTCCAAACGCTGACCGCATCGAACGAAACCGTCCGCTTGCAACGTGTGCTGAGCGAGGACAGCGCGGAAGTCCGCCTGTATTGTCATTCCGAGGCACGCGAGGCCAAGGAAACCGCGATCACCGGACGCTTCGTCACAAGCTTCGAGGCCGGCCTCGCCAAACTCGCCGAGGGCCTCGGCAAACCACGCGGACAGAAGACGCTGGCCGCTATCCAGCAACGCATCGGCCGGCTGAAGGAGAAGAGCCGGGGCATCGGCCAGCACTATGAAATTGTCGTCACCCCCGATGAGACCGGCAAGATCGCCACCGCCATCGCCTGGACCAAGGCCCCGGTCGAAGGATCCAAGCTGACGCATCCCGGGGTCTGTTGCCTGCGCAGCAACGAAACCACATGGGATGCGCAAACCCTGTGGCACACCTACACCCTGTTGACCGACCTCGAGGCCGTCTTCCGCGGCCTCAAATCCGAACTGGGGCTGCGTCCGGTGTTCCATCACAAGGAGGATCGCACCGAGGGGCACCTGCTCATCACCGTGCTCGCCTATCAGTTGGTCCAGGCGATCCGGCGCAAACTGAAGGCGGCCGGAGAAAACGTGTCCTGGATGCGTCTGCGCGAGATCCTGTCGGTGCAACAGCGAGTGACCGCAACGTTCCAACAGCGCGATGGCCGCACCCTGCATGTCCGCAAGACCACCAGCGCCGAGCCTGCCTTGCGCAAAATCTATGACACGTTGCACATCGATGCCGCGCCAGGAGGCGTCCAGAAACTCATCGTGTCAGCCGCCTGACGGGCTTGTAGTGCCACTCGGGCGCCGAAAGAGAACTATCATACTGATATTACAACGCTTATTCTCATGGGTGCTAAATATGGGCTAAAACCTTGCAATTGGGAACGACTGTGCGCCGGGCGCACATCCGCGGAAAAATGCGGAAAAACGTGTTCCTCAACTGTGTCCTGAAACCTGTGTTCCGATTTGACCCCGAGAGAGGGTTTCAGGAATGAATGCGCTCACCTCCGGCGTGAATGTCTGGGGCCTGAACGGTCACAGCAGCCCATGTCGCTTTACGTACCTTTGCGTAAAAGAACCCCATGGACGAGAACTAAGTCGTCCTGCGCTATCGTGCGGACATAGTCC
>JACCXK010000179.1 GCA_013697055.1 Alphaproteobacteria bacterium | reverse complement strand
CGACCTCGGCAAAGAGCGACGACGCTAGGAACAGGCTCGGGTTTACGGGCGGGATCGAAACGAGCGAACTCGCAAGGTCGGGCATCAACAATCCTTTGCTGTGGCGCCCTCCCTGGGTTGGAGCTAGCGCGCGATTGACGGGGAGTAGAAATGACACCAGGGATATACACGCGCGGCCGGAGAGGGCCAGGCGGTGCTGTTTCTGGGATGGTGGGGTGAAGGTGAGCACATTGAATTGCGCATCACCTCTACTTTCAGACTCTGTTTTCCCGACGGTTCTGTCAAGAGCACTTTCCGAAGGAACTCCGCGCGTCATGCCGCCTCGTCGATCGGCAACAGGTCGTGGTCATCATTGGATGGTGGTGGACACTCTCGGGGTGGCAGCGTGACGTTTCTACTGGCTGTGGTCGGTCTTCCGCCCTTTCGGTTCTTTTGACCCCACGCATATATTTTGTGGCCAGTCAGCCCTCCGGTTTTGCGTCCTGGGATGGCGCCGTCCTTTCGCGCGGCCAGTTCTCCGCTCGCGCGCCGAGTGACTGCCTTTAATAGGGCCCGGCGTGAAGGGTTAAGTTCAAACCGAAGATCGTACTCAGCTTGTGCCAACATCGCTTCCAGCGGTTCTTGTCGCATGTTCTCGATCGGGGGTTGCGCCACCCTGAAAGTTTCGCGCCCCCGCGTAATTCTCAAGTTCAGGTCAGATGATTTTCCGTCGTTGTTGTCGTCGCGATAATATCCCTTTGGCTCAAATGTGAGATTGCCATTACGGGAGATGCGTCCATCATCGACGCGCTGAATGTCTTGCAGCCGTTTGTAGTCAAGAAGGACAAACAGTTCTTCTTGGCGTGTTATGATCGCGAAGATGTCCCGCTTGGCGATCATCGCCTCGTATACATTTCCTGATCCTGCTCGCCCTCCCAGGCGGCGGGAGAATGCCTCGGCGCGCTCGTAATCTAGTGCCCACGACAAGCCTTTTCGATATCTAGTGTGACACCCGCGGAACAACAGATGTTCGGCGTCCAGGTCGTCTAGCAAAGTCTTTTCGTTTTCAGACTGATATTGGTACGCGCTGCCCCAGTCGCGCAGCCTCGCACGCAAACGCCGCTGCTGCGCCCATATGTTGTCGCAGTGCGGAAACCATTGCAGGAATACGGGCCAGCAAACGGGAGGCATCGCGTCTTCTAATAGGTCCAGCATAGGGGCAAGACGGTCTTCGGGCGCCAGGGGCGTGAGTACGTCTGCAACCTGTTGGGGCGTGGGGAGAGTGTCGGCCACCACCTAGGCGGCTTTCGCGGGGCGCCGGCGGACCGCAAAGTCGACAGGGCGGGGTGACGGCGTGTGAACTGTGTGCCGATTAGCGGCAATAAAAATGTTCAAGTCGTCTTGGTGGATCAGCCTTCGACGACCGAAAGTGAGCGTCGGCAGATGTCCGCGCCCCATTTCTTTATAGAGCCAGGCGACCGACACCCCGAGAGTATGGGACGCCTCTTTCGGAGTGAGCGTTACGCGCGTCGCCATCGAAATTCTCCGACTTTGGTGGAACATCGGGGGGAGAAATAAGACCCCGCGCGGCGGAGTAATACGGTGTTATATCTCCGCCGGCCGGGGTCGCCTTTGGGCACCCCGCGCCAAGCCCCACTACCCCTAGCGGCTGGACTCTCCCAAAGAATCGTTCACTATTTGTTCTCACGCTTTATGGGGAGAACCGGCATGTATGTGGTCTTTGTCGAGGACTTGGATGAGACGAAGGACGTTGCCCTGCACACCGCGCGCACGCTGGAGCAGGCGTTTGCCCAGATCGCGTGTCGGTGCGGCCTCTCCTATCGTTTTGAAGGCGAAACCGAAGGGTGGAAGCTCGTTCTGACGGACGTGGAGCGGCCGGAGTGCAGCCCGGACCCGATCCATTCCACATGCATCAAGCCGCGCGACGCGCATCACGACCTGATGAGCCAAGCCGTCGACGGCCGGCTGAAAGGTCATGTCGCGCTACACGTCGATGCTTACCGGCGCGCCCAGGTCATGCGAAACGCCCGCGGCTCGCGCGTGCACGTAGCCGAAGCGCACTGATGGGCAGCGATGGGCGACCTCAGGAACAAAGCGCGCAAGGAGGCCGAGAAAGCGGCCATTGACGCTTACCACCGCCGGCGCGGTCCCGAAGGCTGGACGGTCTTCCATTTCGACTTGAAGCCGAACCTAACCCGCCGGAACCTGTTTATCGGTGAAGCCATCCGGCACCTGACGCGCGTGACGAGCACGCGCATCAGCTTCTGGCGCTGCCCGTTGCGCGGCCTTGCCATTCAGTACCGAGAGCTCCCGCTTACGAGCAAAGCTTATGATCGCGGCGAACATTGGAAGCTGCTGCACTTCAGTGATTTGGAGAATGTTTCCGAAGCGAAGCGTGTATTGGTGATGGATTTGCTACTAAAGGGCATCCGGCTCTACCGCGCACTTCCCAATCGCGTCTTCGACCAGGATGTGGAGCACATCAGATGGTTACTGACAGCGCCGCCGAGCGTGTCGGCGGAAGATTGGAACGCGCGGCTGGAGCGCCTAGACCGGCGGTTCCGGGACGTGTTGCGCACCCACGAAGCCGAGCTGCGGTTTCATCTGCTAGGCGAGGAATATCGGGGGCCGACCGGACCGGTGGCGGTGTCGGTCAAGCTGCGGCTGGAAACCCTGAAGACCAGGGCCTAAGGTCATGACCATGTGCAACCTGTATTCCCTGCGATCAGGGCAGAAACACATCGCCGATAGTGCTCGTGCAGTACGCGACCTCACCGGCAATCTGCCGCCGCTTCCCGCAATCTTCCTTAACCGAACGGCGCCCGTCGTGCGGGAAGGCGCAGACGGCCATCGTGAGTTGCTGATGATGCGATGGGGTTTCCCACCCCCCAACATACCCGGCAGCAAGCCCCGCAACCCTTACCTAACGAACGTGCGCAACACCGACAGCCGGTATTGGCAGACCTATCTCAAGCAGCCCGGCCACCGATGCTTAGTGCCGGCCACCAGCTTTGCGGAGCCCGACAACAACCAGGGGCCGAAGTCAGTTTGGACGTGGTTCGCCCAGGACGACACCCGGCCGCTGTTCTTCTTCGCTGGCATCTGGCGTGAGTGGGAAGGCGACCGCGGCACCAAGGCCGCTCCCGACGTGGGCAAGCACCTGGTATTCAGCTTTCTCACCACCGACGCCAGCCATGATGTCGCGCCGGTCCATTCGGACGCGACACCGGTTTGCCTGTTCACAGAAGATGAGCGGGAAATGTGGATGAACGCACCTGTTGAATTGGCCCTGACCCTGCAGCGCCCGCCGGCCCGCGGGGCACTCAAGGTTGTTGCGGCGGGAAGAAAGGAAGACGGACTATAAATGGAACTTATCAAACAGCCTTTATCGATGATTGGCCTCGTCTTCTTTGGTGAGGCGTGGCGCGCTCCCATGGCCGAAGTTTTGGAGGTGGACGAAGAGGAAGTCATCGCCTGGGAGAATGACCCCACAACTATACCGCGCGGCATTGAGGAGAAGCTGACAACCATCGGCGCTGGACGGATCGGGGAAATCCAATTGATTTTGCATCTCCTGAAGGAGGCAGGCGTGGATAGGGAAAACAGTGACTATGATTGAGCGCCGCCAGAACCCCTCCCGGCCGCGCGCCGACGATGTGGAATATCTCGTCACGCTGGACGCAGACGGCCGCCGCTGGACGGTGACCCGGGGCGACCAACCGACCGGCGCTTTCGCGCTGGAAAAGTCTACTGCCGTGGGCCTCGCCTATCGGGAAGCCAGCCAGGAAATGGCCGAGACCGGTCACAGGATTTCAGTCTGGTCGGTCCAAGACGGCAAGCGGACCAAGGAATGGCCGGGCTGATGCCAAATGGCGTTCCATCTGAGCTAGATCGTTGGCGGGCCGCCCAACAGTTAATCACCCATCACGGCTCGGTGCCCGAGGTGCGGCGACGGACATGGTAGTGCGGGCGCTCGCCAACGACGCGAAGGACGGGTGGTTGTCGATCCTTGGAAAGGTTCGCGCCTTGCAAAGCGGTGACTCGCTGTAGCTGAGCGCGCTCAACTGAGCAGCGGCTTCGCACGAGTTCATTGATTGCACGGGCTGCTCGAACGGTCGGTTCCTGCTATAAGTGCCGACCAATTCAGGGGGCGCTCATGCAGCCATTCTTTAGAAAAGCAATCCTGGCACACTCTGTCATCTTGGGTTTGCTTCAGCCGGCGCGGTCAGCTCAAATTCCCCAGACCTATTTAGACAGCGTGGTCGCGCTTGGGTCCCCTCTCCTCGTCACGAAGCCGGATGGCACGCAAGAAACTCAATGGAGTACCGAGGGTACAGGCTTTTTTTATGCCACTTTGGTGCAGGACGACCCCGCCCCAGAGAACCGGAGGTATGAAACCTATCTTGTAACAGCCAAACACGTCGTTTTAGGCCATCTGGCAAACCAGAAAAGCGACCTGCATGTACGCCTCAATCCAAAAGACCCTGGAAAACCCGATCAGGAATTTTCCCTGCCTAACCAGCCACCCGCTGGCACGCATGGCTGGTTTTTTCACCCAAATCCGACAATAGACGTTGCGATCGTCCAAGTGAGTTTTCCGTTCCTGCGCGAGCAGGGGTTTGATCCGCCAACGTTCGTCAACGACGCCAACACCGCAGGCAGCGCAAAAATGAAAGAGCTCGGCGTTAGTGCTGGCGATGGCGTTTTCGTGCTCGGATTTCCTATGAACCTGGCAGGGATCAAAAAGAACTACGTAATAGTTAGGCAGGGCAATATCGCCAGAGTGAACGACATGCTCGACGGGGCTGTGTCGACGTTCATGATCGACTCTCACGTGTTCCCGGGGAACAGCGGCGGCCCAGTTGTGCTGAAAGCGGAGATTAGCTCAATCCAGGGCACTAAAGCTCAAGCCAACGCGCTTCTTATTGGACTGGTAATCGCATACGTCCCATACACCGATACGGCGTTCAGCCAACAGACCGGGCAAGCTCGAATTTCATTTCAGGAAAATTCGGGACTCGCCGAGGTGATACCGACCGACTACATCGACCAGGCGATCACTGCTTGGCGGGCAAAACGCGACAAGAAGCCTTGAAACGGAAGCGCCACGGGTTTAACCCCGTGGCTCCCGAAGTCCTATTTCAAGAGAGCGACAAGAACGGCCAATGCGGTAAGCACTAGCGCCACGTCGATCTTGACCTTCAACTTCACCTGAAAGTTTTTCATTGCTGAAAAGCCCTCAGGGTACGGCGCCGCACCCTGGAAGGGGTTGCGGGTACATGGCTATGAACGGATAACCCGCCGTTACAGCAATACCGGGTGCCGAGGGCCGTTGATCAGGCGCCTTCGACTGGCGGACCTCGTTTCAGCGGGTTGTGTCTAGCGAAGATGCCGGCGCGTTGCCGCATCACGCGGTTTCGCTAGTCGCACACGCGACAATACCCGGTCGCATCCGCGGCCGGATCACCGGGACCTGTCGTGGCGACTTCCCACTGACTTTGGCCCTTTAGCCACCCTCTCACAGGGCAACCAGGGCGTTTGAGCGCGCCCTAGGTAGGGTTCGGGTTACCGGCTCCGCCGGTCCTTCCACCTCCCTTATGACAATTTTGCGCCTGTGCGCCCGCGCCGTCTACCCCAGAGTTTCAGTTTCCTCGGCGCCCGATAGAGCAATTGTTGGTTTTTCGCGGTGTGGGGCAGGGTCCCCTTTTTTCGGTTTATGGGGGTGGGGGCGGCCCCTGGGGTAGGGGGTCTTTCGTATGGCCCTGTATGCGTGGCTCCGGACCCAGCCCTCCCCGGAGTCCTTTAAAAGAACCGGTCTTTTCCCCCCTGCCCGGGGGGCCTTCCCGAGGGTGGCATGGTGCCCGGTCGCATGGTCACTCAGCATAAGCGCGGGTCGTAGCGCGGGTTGCACCCATTACCGCGCGGATGCAACGCGAAGCCGATCAATGAGATAGCCGATTTGTGTTGCGCTCACCTACGGCACCATCTTCTAATCCGGTGCGATCCGAGGAAGTCCGGAACCCAAGCTAAGGAGCTTGGAATTCCTAGAGAAATTTTTATCAACACTCCGATCTTATCCGATCCAGGCCAGCGCAGCCCGACAACTTTGTTGGTACTTGTGTTGGTATACTACCGGGTGAGCACAGACCGTCACCCGCGCCTTGGAGCGTCGGAGTTAGGCGCTCCGGTTGTGGGAAAATAGCTGTCCGCCTTGAACTTGGACACGCTCCGTCCTGCAGGATGTTGATTGGAACAAAGCTGTTCCATGTCTCGCCCCGCGTCAGTAACTGCGTAGGCAACTGCACGTGGCGCATGAATTGTTCGAATTCTCCCGCCAACGTTTGCCCATGCGCGAAATTTACGATCTCAATATCGTCAACGGCCAGCGGGTGCGAAGCTCATACCAGCGAAAGTTCCACAAGCAATATCGCATCGCGCTCGTTGTCAGCGGTGAAGCATCATGAGTCAGCTGCGGTTCCCGCGCGCTGCTTCCTACGGAGCAACGACGCATGAAATAGATTAAGCGAATTTTCTCGGTCTTAACAAAGGTATTTGCGTGGCACGCTGGGTGAATGCTTTCTCTGAAAAAGAGGGGGCACGCAATTGGCAGAAAGTAACAAACCCCATGTTGAGTGCAAAGTTCCTAGCCATAACCTGTTTCGGCGCGATGACCTTGTTCGCATCAGCCGCAAATGCCGCACCACTGTTATTCAGTTTTGCCGGCCCCTCCGGAACGGCTTCATTCCAACTTGATTCAAACCCGGTTCCTGACTTCGTAAATTCCTTCTCATTCCTCCCAGGCTCCGATCAATTCGGATTCACAAATGTGTCCGGAACATTTGGTGGCATGAGTGGCGTAGCATCGACGATCAGCTTCGGGGAAGGAATTTTCGCGAGCTTGAATATAGTAGCCCCCACCCTTGGCTTCACCAGTTTTCCAGCCCGACCTTGTTCACCGGCCCTCCAGAATCGCCCGTATTTGCGGCAGGGACATTCACTCTGATCAATCCGTTTTTCGGCAATGGGACGCTGGTGATTTCTCCGTTGGCGATTGCTGCCGTACCGGAACCGGCAACTTGGGCAATGATGATCTTCGGACTCGGGCTAGTTGGCGCGGCGATGCGATATCGCCGACGCGACAGCGACGATGCTGTTGCCTAATTGATCCTTTCAGATTGTGAGCCGCCCGTTACAAAAACGGGCGGCTCACTCCTAACATCTGCCGACCAATCCAAGTATCGCGAAGTATCATACGACATTTCATTGGCGATCAGCCCAAGATGCTGAACGACCGTTCCTTCGTGTGTCGATTTGAAGTTTGGAGCGTTGTCAAAGCAGTCAAAAATAACAACCGCAGGAGTATCCCATGACGGAATCGCCTTCAGCAATTACACGCCGCTTAACATCACCATCTTGCCGGACAATCCGCCGGTCGTGACCACCACGAACATATCGGCGGCGCATGGCCAGAGTCTGACGCTGTTGAGCCTGTTCTCGGCCGGCGATGCGGAGGGCGACACCATCACCAAATACCAGTTGTGGGATACCACCACCGAACCCAACAGCGGGCACTTCGTCGTGAATGGCGTGGCTCAGGCGCCCCGAACCGTTATCGAAATATCTGCGTCTCAACTGGCCCAGGTCAATTTCGTGGCAGGCAGCATCGGGGATCATCTGCAGATCCGCGCCTACGACGGCATCGCATGGAGCGCTGTCGACAGCGCCCAGTGGTCGCCCTTCAACGTCACCGTCGCTGCCAACCGTGCGCCAGTGCTGACCACCTCGGACGTGGCGGCGCAGCGCAACCAAACCCTGGCGGTGTCCAGCCTGTTCACTGTCAGCGATACCGACAACGACACCATCACCAGGTATCAATTGTGAGACACCACCACCGATTCCAATAGCGGTCACTTTGTCGTCAATGGCATGGCCCAGGCGCCTCGTACCGTCATCGAGCTCACAGCATCGCAGCTCTCCCAGACCAGCTTCGTCACCGGCAGCACCGGGGATTATCTGCAGATCCGCGCCTTTGACGGCACCGATTGGAGCGCTGTTGACAGCTCCCAATGGTCGCCGTTTAATGTCACCGTGCCCGTCAACCATGCGCCCGTGGTGACAACATCCGACGTGGCGGCGCAACGAAACCAAACCCTGGCGCTGACCGATCTCTTTACCGTCAGCGACGCGGACAACGACACCGTCACCAAGTACCAACTGTGGGACACCACCACCGATCCCAGCAGCGGACACTTCGTCGTGGGTGGCGTGGCCCAGGCGCCCCGCACCGTCATCGAGCTTACAGCCGCGCAACTTTCCCAAGCCAGCTTTGTCACCGGCGGTGTCAGCGATTATTTGCAGATTCGAGTTTTTGACGGCACCGCCTGGAGCGCCGTCGACAGCGCCCAATGGTCGCCCTTCAATGTCACTGTTCCCCTCAACCATGCGCCGGTGGTGACCACGGGCGACATCACGGCATCCGCCGGCCAGAGCCTGACAGCGTCCAGCCTGTTCACGGTGAGCGATGCCGACAATGACACCATCACCAAATACCAGTTCTGGGACACCACCACCGATCCCATTAGCGGTCATTTTGTCGTGAATGGCGTGGTCCAGGCGGCGCGGACTCTCATCGAGCTGCCGGCGTCCGATCTGTCGCAAGTCAGCTTCCTCACCGGCAGCAGCGGCGACATGCTGCAGGTGCGTGCCTTTGACGGCGCCAGCTGGAGCGCCGCCGACAGCGCCGTGTGGTCGCCCTTCCATATCGCCGTCAGCTAGCGGCGGAAAGCCTCGCCCAGGCGTCTCCGGGACAGCATCACCCTTGCCGTCCTCCCCATCCTCTTTAATGTCCTGCCCAACTCAGGGAGAGACATCGCGATGTTCCGCAAGATTGCCTTCGGCCTGCTTAGCCTCGCCGCCGTTGCACTGCCCGCCCAGGCCGCCAACGAGTACCTCACGCCTTTTCCGGCGCATCATGTGATCGCCAACATCTATTATGTCGGCAGCAAGGGCCAGGCGAACTATCTGATCACCACGCCGGCGGGCAACATTCTGGTGAATTCGGGCCTTGAGGGGAATGTCCCCATGATCAAGGACAGCATCGCCAGGCTGGGCTTCAAGTACAGCGACACCAAGGTGCTGCTGATCAGCCATGCCCATTTCGACCATGACGCCGGCAGCGCCCAGGTGGTGAAGGACACCGGCGCCAAATACGAAGTGATGGACGCCGACGTGCCGACCGTGGAATCGGGCGGCAAGAAAGACTTCCAGTACAACAACGTCAAAGAATATCTGTATCCGGCGGTGAAGGTTGCCCGGGTGCTGCATGACGGCGACACCGTCAGCCTGGGCGGCACGGTGCTGACGGCGCGACTGACGCCGGGACATACCCGCGGCTGCACCACCTGGACCATGAAAGTGCAGGATGGCGGCAAGCCCTTGGACGTGGCGATCGTCGGCAGCCCCAACGTCAATCCCGGCTATGTGCTGGTGGGCAACAAGGACTATCCGCAGATCGTCCAGGACTATGAGCAGACGTTTAAAGTGCTGAAAGCGCTGCCGGTGGATGTGTTCCTGGGCGCGCATGGCGATTATTACGGCATGGACGCCAAGTATCCCAAGCTGAAGGCCGGTGCCGCCAATCCCTTCATCGATCCGGCCGGCTACAAGGCTTACATTACCAACCGGGAAGCGGCCTATCGCAAGGAGCTGGCGCGCCAGCAGGCGACCAAGCCCTAGGCTTGCCGGTCATTTTTTGTCGGTGACCAGGGTCTTTTCCATCTGGAAGCGCATCTCGTGGCGCTGGCCCTGCAGGGTCGCGGTCGGCGACATCTTGTAGAGGCCGCGCAGATAGGCCAGGTCGCCATCGGTGATGGTGCGTGCGGTGGTTGCACAACCCGGTGCAAGCAGGTTTGTGATGCTGGGCAAACTCTCGCAATGGTCCGGCGAGCCGGACTGGGACAAAGCCAGCACGGCGACGTAATCGGCGAGGGTGCCGACGTCATGATCATACAATTTGGCCGGCTCGGCCACGATCAGGACATGGAAGAACTCGCTGCTCAGACCGTCGCTGTTGCGTGAACCGGTAGTGCTGCGCGCGGTGGCGCTGGGCATGCTGAAGGTCTGCATGCTGGGCGCCAGCCCCAGCCCGCCCGGCGCCGTCACGGTCATGCCCAGCGCCTGGAATTCGACGCCTTGCTTCTTGCCGCCATCCACCTGCGGCTCGCCGGTCAAATCGCCGGTGGCGGTGGTGTACCAGGATTGGATGGGATGGGTGACCGTCGCCAGTTTCTGTGCCTGGGATTCATTGTCGTAATAGCCCAGGTAGCTGGGATGCTCCTTGCGCACGCTATCCAGCAGGCCCTGCGGCGCGGTGGTGAAGACAATCTCGATGTTGGGCGTACATTTTTCGTCATCGCTCACCCGCGCGCCGATACTTTCGGCAATCTCGCGGATGCGGCCCGTGACGAATTTCGCATAGGTGGGTCCAAGTCCCCGTGTTTCCGGGCAAATGGCGCGACGCCAGCGCGCCAGCTTGCCTGCCACGCGGGTGGCGGCGGTGCGGGTGCCGATGAAACTGTCGATCGCCGCTTCCGACGCCTTGGTGGCGATGACGGTGATGCTTTCCGGTTGAGGGGCGGGGACAGGTGCCGGCGTTTGCGCCGCCACCGGCGCCACCAGGAGCGAGACCAGACCCAGGGCAGCCCTAAGGCGCATCGCTTGCACTCCTCCAACACATATAGTAGGAAATACCATACGCCGTGGAAACACAAGGGGATGTCCCGATGCGCATGCTGCTCCTGTCCCTGGCCCTGATCGCCGCGCCCGCCCTGGCGCAGGACAAGAGCTATTCGGTCTTCCCCACCGGCGAAGGCGATCCCAATGCCATCACCTGCCGCCCGCCCCAGCGCATAGCGGGCGACAGGTTGCCCGGGCCCGAAGTGTGCAAGAAGAATTCCGTCTGGGCGCAATATCGCCGCGACGGCATGGATGTGGCGCCGGACGGCAAACACGACATCACCTTGAAAAGCGACAACAGGGGGCCCGGGCGCAATTGCCGGAATGTGGGCGGCGCCGGCGGCGCCACCGGCGGCGGCGCGGTTCTCAACATGACCTGCGATTGAGGAAAGACGCCATGACAAAAGCCCCTGCCCTGGTCATCTCTCTGCTGCTCACCGCTCCGGGCTTGACGCCGGCCTGGGCGCAGCAGCCCGGCACCGCCTATTCCCAAGTTCCCAGCGGCGAAGGCGATGCGCTGGCCATCACCTGCCGCCCGCCCCAGGTGATGCCGAACTCGCGCCTGCCCGGACCGGAAGTGTGCAAGACCAATGCGCAATGGGCGCGCTACCGCAAGGACGGCATGGAGGTGGCGGCAGACGGCGTCCATGACGTGCCCTCCGAGAAATGGCGCAGCATCAATCCCCAGGCCTGCCGTCCGGGCACCATGGGCAGCGGCGGCACGATATCGGCGATCTTCACGACCTTCACCATGATCTGCGAATGATGCGCGATTGCCGCTTTTCACAGACTGAGGTATAAAAACCATCTCATAGTAGGAACCTCCATGGCGCCGCCGCGGCTGAGCAAGCTGGAATTGCAGATCATGGAGGCGCTGTGGTCTTCGGCCGGCGCCCTGTCGGTGCGCGAGATCCAGGAACAATTCCCCAAAAAGAACCGTCCCGCCTATACCACCATCCAGACCACCATCGGCCGGCTGGAAACCAAGAAAGCCATCTCACGCGTCCGCAAGATCGGCAACGCCCATATCTATCAGGCGGCAGTGTCGCGCAACGCCGCCCAGCGGCGGCTGGTGGATGATCTGCTGGCCTTGTTCGGCGGACGCAGCCAGCCGGTGATGACCCACCTGATCGAGGCCGGCAAGTTGACCTTGGAAGAAGTGCAGCAGGCCGAAAAGCTGGTGCGGGCGTTGGCGCACAAGGATGCGCCATGATCGCGGCGCTGCTGGACCATCTGTGGCAATCGAGCCTGTTCGCCGCTGCGATTGCCGCGGTGATGCCGCTGCTGCGCAAGCAGTCGGCGTCGCTTCGGTTCGCACTGTGGTTCGCCGCCTCCATGAAATTCCTGGTGCCCTTCGCGGGCCTGGTGGCGCTGGGGCGCTTGATGCTGCATGCGGTCAGCCCCGAACTCGCCGCCCCACTGCTGTCGGCGATCCGTCCCGCCGCCGCGTCCTTCCTCCTGGCCGCGCCGCTGGTGACGCCTGCCCCCGCCCATATCCCAGCAGCCGAACTGGCGGCCATTGTGTGGGGCGTGGGCCTGGCCGCCATCGCCCTGCTCTGCCTGTCGCGCTGGCTGGAGCTGCACGGCGCGTTGCGCTCCGCCAGCCCGGTGGCCACCAACGCGCCGGTGCCGGTGAAATCGGCCTCGTCTTTCCTGGAGCCGGGCCTGGTCGGCATCTGGCGGCCGGTGATCCTGTTGCCGCACGGCCTGTCCCCGCAGATGACCCCGGATGAGATGGACGCCATCCTGGCGCATGAACTTTGTCATCTGCGCCGTCGCGACAATCTTCTGGCGGCGCTGCACATGGTGGTGGAAGGCCTGTTCTGGTTTCACCCGCTGGTGTGGTGGATCGGCGGGCGGCTGGTGGAGGAGCGCGAGCGCGCCTGCGACGAAAGCGTGGTGGAGAGCGGCATCCGCCCGCTGGTCTATGCCGAAGGCATTCTCAAGATCTGCCGCTTCTATGTTCAGTCGCCGCTGGCTTGTGCCTCCGGCGTTTCGGGCGCGGACCTGGAAATGCGGCTGGGCGCCATCATGGCGCGCGAGCCGATCATCGACCTACATCCGGCCAAAGGCACGTTGCTGGCGCTGGGCGGGGCGCTGGCGCTGCTGTTGCCGCTGGCGGCGGGCATGCTGGGCACCGCACCGATCAGCGTTCTGGCAACCAGGGTCGCGACCGTGCTGGCGGCGCCGCCGCTTGCTGCACCGGTGTTGGCGCCTGCGCCGCCCATGCGGAAGACCCGGACAGCACATCCCGTGCCCACCCAGGAGACGATGATCGTGCCATCGCCCCACCAGATCGTCGCCCGTGTCGATACGGATGTGGGCATCATCGTGAACACAACGCCTGCCTTCGCCGCCGAAACGGCCGCCGCCGAAGAGCCTATGGTCTGCCGCCGGCCGCAGCAACTGCCCGGCTCGCATCTGAGCGGTCCCATGGTCTGCCTGCACCAAAGCGATTGGGACGCGTTGAAAAAACGGAATCTGGTGCTGCTGCCGGATGGCCGCACCGTGGTGGCCGGATTGGAGAGACGGCGCAGCATCGACTCGCCGGGCTGCCCCTTGCCGAACATCATCGGCGGCGCCACCACCGGCATGGCTTCGACTTTTTCCATCTGCTACTAGGCACCGCTACTGCGTCGCCGGCGGCTCGAATTTGCGCGCAGAGCGCAAGGTCGCCGCGATCACTGCGGACAGTAGCGGCCCGCAGCCCAGCAGCATGATGCCCAGAGAGAAGTTGCCGGTGGAATTCTTCACCCAGCCCACCATGTAAGGCCCGAAGAAGCTGCCGATATTGGCCAGGGCATTGATCAGCGCCAGCCCGGCGGCGGCGGCGGCCCCGCTCAGCATCGCCGACGGCACCGCCCAGAACACCGAAACATAACAGAACACGCCCGTGAGCCCGATGGTCAGCGCCACCATGATGGCCAGCGGGTTGGTGAGCACGGCGCAGGAGATCAGCGCCACGCCGGCGATGGCGGCGGGAATGGCGGCATGCCAGTTGCGCTCCATGGTGCGGTCCGAATGGGTGGCCCAAGCCATCATCACCGCCGACACCACGACAAAGGGAACGGCATTGACCAGCGGCGCCGCTCTCGTGGAAACGCCCAGGGCATGGATCATCTGCGGCAGGAACAGGATCAGGCCATAGGCGGCGCCATTGATGCCGGCGCCGGCCAGCCCGGCCAGCCACACCACCCGGCTGGACAGTGCCGAGCTGACGCTGAAGCGCTGCACCTGTTCGCGGGTGCTGCGCTCGTGCGCCAGTTGCGCCACCAGCCATTCCTTCTCCGGCAGCGGCAGCCAGCGCGCCTCGGCTGGGCCGTTGGGCAGCGCCAGCCAGAACACCAGGCCCAGCACAATGGTGGGAAGGGCCTGGAGCACAAACAGCCATTGCCATCCCGCAAAGCCGCCGATGCCGTCCATCAGCAGAATGGGACCTGAGATCAGAGATCCCACCACGATCGAAAACGGCGTGGAGAGGCCAAGCAGGGTCAACATCCGCGCCCGGTATTTTCCGGGAAACCACAAGGTCATGAGATAGAGCAGGCCGGGCAGAAGCCCCGCTTCCCCGATGCCGAGCAGGAAGCGCACGACATAAAAGGCCATCTCCGTCTTGACCCAGGCCGTCATCGCCGAGGCCACGCCCCACACCACCATCAGGATGGGCAGCCAGGTCGCGCCGCCCAGCCGCGCCAGCACCAGGTTGGACGGCACGGCGCAGGCGACATAGCCGATAAAGAACAGTCCCGCCGCCAGGCCATATTGCTCGGCATTCAGGCCCAGCGCCGCGTTCATGGTCAGGCTGGCAAAGCCCACATTCACCCGGTCGATATAGGCGGCGAAATAGGCGGCAAACAGCAGCGGCAGGACGCGCCAGGCAACGGCGCGCACCGCGGATTTTTCAAGCATCTCGGCCATGGCGTGCCCCCCTGTTTCTCGCCAGCTTAGGGTGCATCCCCGCAGCCGACCACACTTTACTAAGGTGTCAAGCGCTGGCACCGTCCGCACCACGTGGAGAAACAACAATGAAAATCATACTGGCGGCCGCGTTCACGATTCTGAGCATCGCGCCGGCTTTCGCCGAACTGCCCAATCCCTATCAGCCGCCGCAGCGCCGCTGGGCCACCATGCCCGACGGCACGCCCTGGGGCACCAGCGCGGGCGTGGAGATCGGGCCCAAAGGCGAGATCTGGGCCATCGACCGCTGCGCTGGCACCAGCTGCGACGGCTCGTCCCGTGCCGCCGTGCACATCATCGATCCGAAGACCGGCAAGGCCAGCCACAGCATCGGCGCCAAGCTGTTCGCCACCCCGCATGGCCTGCATGTGGACAAAGACGGCAATGTCTGGGTGACCGACGCTGCCATCAGCAAAGACAAGAAGATTGGCCAGCAGGTCATCAAGCTGAGCCCCGACGGCAAAATCCTGATGCGTCTAGGCGTGGCGGGCGTCTCCGGCGGCGGGCCCACCCACTTCCACGATCCGGGCGATGTGGTGACCGCGCCCAATGGCGACATCTTTGTCGCCGACGGCCATGGCACGGTGGCGCCGGACTTGCCGCCCGATACCATTACCCGCATCATCAAGTTCACACCGGATGGCAAGTTCATCAAGGCCTGGGGCAGCCTGGGCTCCGGCAAGAGCCAGTTCCGCAATCCCCATGCCCTGGCGTTCGATTCCCAAGGCCGGCTGTTCGTCGCCGACCGCGTCAATGGCCGCATCCAGATTTTCGATCCTGACGGCAAATGGCTGACGGAATACCACGCCTTCAACCATCCCAGCGGCCTCTATATCGACAGACACGACACGCTGTACGCCAGCGACTACAACAGCGAGGGCCAGAAGGGCATCTATATCGGCAGCGCCAAAACCGGAAAGTTGAAATACTTCGTGCCCGACGACCAGGCCGGCGAAGGCATCGTTGCGGGCCCGGACGGCACGCTTTACGAAGGCACGCCCACCGGCATCACCCGCTTTCTGAAAAAGCCATGAGCAATCCCAGCCGCAGGCTTGTGCTGGGTGCGGCGGCAGCGGGCCTCGCCGCGCAAGGCGCCAACGCCAAGACGCGCAAGGTGCCCGAAGGCCTGTCGGGCTATGCCGTCAATCTCGACACATGGTTCAAACAGGTGCCGTTCGAGCAGCGCTTTGCGCTGGCAAAGAAGCTGGGCTTCACCTCCATCGAATATTGGACGGTGGATCGCAGCAACACCGGCGGCAAAGCCGAAACCTGGCGCAAACTGGCGGACGATAATGGCCTGTCCCTCACCCAGTTCGCCCCAGCCTGGCCGAATTTCGCGGACCCTTCCAGGATTCCAGACCTGCTACGCGTCACCGAGCAGGCCATCGCCGATGCGCGCGTCTTGAACTGCACCCAGTTCACCGTCACCGGCCATGCCTTGGTGGACGGCATGACCCGCGAAGCCCAGCTTGCCGGTTACACCGCCGGGCTGGTGCGCATCGCGCCGATGCTGGAAGCTGCCGGGGTCACTGCTTTGGTGGAGCCGTTCAACCGGGTCAATCACCTCAACCATCTGCTCAACGGCTCGCAGCCGGGGTTGCCGATGCTACGCGCGGTGAACTCGCCGCGGGTCAAGCTGTTGTGGGACTTCTATCACATGCAGCTGGAAGACGGCGACCTGATCGAGAAGTTCAATGCCGGCGCCGATCAAGTGGCGCATGTCCAGATCGGTGATGTGCCCGGCCGCCATCAACCCGGCACCGGCGAGATCAACCATGCCAACCTGCTGCGCGCCGTGCGCGCCGCCGGTTACAAGGGCAAGATCGGACTGGAATTCATGCCGCTGGACCAGAATGACGCCAAGGCGGTGGATGACATGCTGGCGCTGGGCGTGCCGTAATACGGCTCACCCATTATCATTTGCCAGGCGTGTCGAAATAGCTTTGCTGATTCTCATATTGCTTCTGGAAGGTGAAGCCATTGGCAATGTTCGCAACGATGCAGGCGCCCGTATAGACGTAATCGACTTTTGAGGCGTTGGCGCAGGGCAGCAAAAGCGGCGCCTGCTTGCGCGCAAGTTCCCGCGCCCACAGCTTCGCGCCCGGTACCTTGCCAATACGATCGGCGTAATCCACGGCGCCGGGATCGTAACCGCCGGACGCGCCGAATTTCCGACAGTGCGCCCGCTGCGTTTCATCCAGATTGGAAAGATTTTCCGGCGCGCAACCCACCAGCGCTTGGCCAAAGCCTCTAATATCCGGAGCCGGGATGGGAACCGTGGGGGTGAAGGGTTCGCCCGGGACGACGGTTTGCGGTATGGGTCCAGGTGTTGAAGCGGGCGCTTCCTTTTTCGCTTCCGGTTTGGGAGGGCGGGCCGTGTTGATGAACATCTCCAGCAGGCGCGTCTCCGGCGCCATGTGAAACGGGGAACTCTGCGGCCTTACCATGAAGGTGAGCAGCGCAAAAATCAGCAGGGCATGAAGAATGAGAACCAGCAGGATGCTGACCGCACGGGGCTTCCGGTTCTCGAAGGAAGCTTCCATGATACCATGCACGGCTTGCGGCTCGATCATGAGCAAAGCCGGCGATCAGGCCGGCCGCACCGTCAGGCGCGCGCCGCTGACCTGGGTCACCAGCACCTTGGCGCCAGACGCGAGCGAGGAACCGCCTTCCAGGTCCGCGGCCCATTCCTTGCCGTCCACGAACACCCGTCCGCGCCCTTGCGCAAAGTCGCCGGCCGCTACGCCTTCCGCCCCGTCCAGGCGCGCGCGCGTGTCGTTGATGTCGCCACCGCCCAGCACAGTCGCGTGGGGAAACATGCGCCGGCCGGCCAGGGTAGTGATGATGGTCAATCCGGCGAAGATCATCATCTGGGTGGAGAGCGCCAGCGGCATCGCGAAGCCCAACGCCGCCGTCAGCACCGCCGCTCCCGACGGCCACAGCAGCCAGCCCGAGCCGGTGGCGACTTCCACCGCCAGCAGCACGCCGGCTGCCGCCATCCAGAACGCGAAAGGATGCGCCAGCAGCCATTCCATGGTCAGCCTCCCACCCGAGGCACGCCCGGACGCGGCGGCTGTGGCGTGTTACCGGGGCGTGGCCCCTCGGCGATCACGCTCTTGACCAGTTCGCCGATGCCCGCGATCGAGCCGGTGATGCCCGCCATGTCGGCGGGAATGATCACGGTCTTTTGCTGCGGGCTGCGCGCCAGCTCGGCAAAGGCCTCGACATATTTCTGGGCGATGAAATAGTTGATGGCGTTGACGTCGCCCTTGGCGATTGCCTCCGACACGGCGGTGGTCGCCTTGGCCTCGGCGTCGGCCGAACGCTCGCGCGCCTCGGCGTCGCGGAACGCGGCCTCCTTGCGCCCTTCGGCTTCCAGGATCGCGGCCTGCTTGGCGCCTTCGGCCCGGGTGACCGCGGCCTGGCGATCCCCATCGGCCTCGGTGATCACGGCGCGGCGTTCGCGCTCGGCCTTCATCTGGCGGGCCATGGCGTTGGTGATGTCCGGCGGCGGCACCAGATCCTTGATCTCAATGCGCGTCACCTTCACGCCCCAGGGATTGGTGGCATGGTCGATGGTGGACAAGAGCCGCGTGTTGATCTGGTCGCGCTGGGACAGGACCTCGTCCAGGTCCATCGAGCCCACCACGGTGCGCAGGTTGGTCTGGGAAAGCTGGGTGATAGCGAAGTTCAGATTGTCCACCCGGTAGGCGGCCTGGGCAGCGTCCATCACCTGGATGAAGACGATGGCGTCCACCCGCACCGAGACATTGTCCTTGGTGATGACGTCCTGTTGCGGCACGTCCAGCACCTGCTCCATCATGTTGACCTTGCGGCCGATGCCTTCCATGAACGGCGTCAGGAAGGCGATGCCCGGGCTGAGCGTGCGGGTGTAGCGCCCGAAGCGCTCGACGGTGAATTCGCGACCCTGGGGCACGATCTTGATGGCCTGGATCAGGATGATGGCGGCCAGGAAGACCAGCACGGCGACGACAATGGACATGACGTTTCCTCAGTCTTTTTGAGGCGCCGAGCCTATCCCGCCGGGCTTTGCGCTACCAGAGGATAGCCGCGCGAAAGCCTAGAGGCTGCGGGCCGCGAAAGTGTCACACGCCTCGATCCGGCCCCCGTCCAACCCGCGCTGAAACCAGCGCACCCGCTGGGCGCTGGAGCCATGGGTGAAGGAATCCGGCACGACATAACCGCGGCTTTCCTTCTGCAAGGTGTCGT
>JACCXK010000148.1 GCA_013697055.1 Alphaproteobacteria bacterium | reverse complement strand
CCGTGGCGGCCGTGACCGCGCTGACCGTCCTCTCGATGGCGCGCCGCAAGGCGAAATTGCCGTCCAAGCCCCGGAGCCGGTGGATCGTTTCGGCGCCGTTCCGGACGAGATCGACACCACGCCCAGCGATACGCGGCATGCGCCCGGCGCGCCGTCCACGCCGGTCTGGTCGCTGAAGGATGACATCCCCGACACCACGCCCAGCGACGAGCCGTCCAAGCCTTCCAAAAAGGGGTGGTGGCAGAGGACTTTCAGCGGCGAGTGAAACCCATTTCCTCTCCCCTTGTGGGAGAGGAAGAAAAATCACCGGGTTAGCGGAGCGATAGCGACGCTCAACCCGCTGATTTTTCAGGTGAGGGGTGAGTGGGGCGTAGAGCGCACCCCTCACCTAGCAAAATCTAAGCACTTGGCTTCGCTGCGCTCCGCCAAATGCAAGATTTTGCGTCCTCTCCCACAAAGGGAGAGGGATACATGATTTATTGCTTGTCTATCTTGGGCAAGGGCAACAAATCCTGCGACCAGGGCAGCGCCGACTCGCACCAGATCTGGCGCTGCGGCGGAAGCGACGCGCGTTCCGCCATCACGCCGATGCGCAAGGTACGGGTTTTCGCGCCCACTTCGTCAGCGGAATAGAGCGGCGAACCGCAATCGCCGCAAAAAGCCTGGATACGGCGATTGCCGCTTTCGGCGGTCTTCACATAGGTCTTGGGCACGCCCTTGAGCAGGTGGAAATCCTCCACATTCGCCGGGACCGAGGCGCGAAAGGCGGCGCCGGACAAGGTCTGGCAATCCCCGCAATGACACACCGTGGCGCGCGCCGGATCGACCTCGGCCTCATAGGCGATGGCTCCGCAATGACAGGCGCCATGAACCATCATCGGGCTGCCGCCGTCACCTCGGCCGCCGCGCCCGCGCCATGCGCGCCCGGATCGCTCAACGCCACGCAGGAATTCTCATCGCAGGAGATCATGTTGACTGTGTCGTAGGGCGCCGTGCCGGTACCGCGCAGGTCGCCGCGTTTGGCGAAGGTCCGTCCACCTGCCGCCGACAGCACTGCGCTGATCGCCGCCGCCGTGCCACTGGGACCGCCGGCGCCCACGCCCGCCATCGCCACCGTGCCGCCGACCTGCGCGATCACCGGTGTCAGGAAGGCGGAGGCCAGGCCCGTCTGGCTGGACGGTGTCATGCCCAGCACCACGCCGGTGCCGGTCGCGGTGCGGCCCGAACCGAAGGGGCCATTCAAGGTCACGGCGCAGGAGGCCGCGCCGCCATTGACGTCAACCGCCGCAAAACCGGTCGAGCCCAGGTCATGCGGCACGGCGCTCACGCCGAACGCGGCCAGTGTCTGGCTCGCCGCGCCTTGCGGGTTCGCGCCGCGGCGCGAAAGATTGTCCATCATCGAGGCCGAGAAGGCGCCCGCCCCGGTGCGCGAGCCCGGCAGATACGCCACAAGGCTGCCGATGCCGCGCGAGCGCGCCGGGCCTTGCAGCACCGTTGTGCCCGCCAGTTCAGCGGCGCTGATGCCGCCGCCCTGCGAAGCGGAATAGGCAACAATGCGCGCCGCCATGTCGCCCGTGTAAAATCCCTCGCTGCGGTTCTGGCGGATCGCGCTCAAACTCACGCCCAGCGGCACGTTCTTGGTTTCGCTGCCGGCGGCAAGCGGCGCGCCGCTCTGGTCCAGGAACTCGCCCGCCAAGGATGCATCCAGCCGCAGGATGTTTTGCGCCGCGGCCAGCCGCACCGCCAGCGCCTGGGATACCGGAAAGCCGGTCGAGGCATAGGCTTCGGCCGGCGCCACCACGCGCTGCCACGGCAACGCGCCATACAGCCGGTGCATCTCGGCAAAGCCCTTCACCGATCCCGGCAAGGCGTAAGCGCCGCCGGCGCGTGGCGCCTTGGTGAGGAAATCGAATTCAGCAACCTGGCCCGACGCATCGCGCACCAGGCAGATGCCGCCGCTGCCCAGTCCCGCCGCCACCGGATAGGTGGCGCTCATGGTGAAGAACATCGCGGCCACCGCATCCACCGCGTTGCCGCCCGAGGTCAGCACCCCGGCGCCGACACGCGCCGCCAAAGGTTCATCCGCCACCGCGATGGCACGCTGGCCCTGGCTGATTTCGCTGGCGGTGTAGGATTGCGGCGTGCCGTCACCAAGGCCCAGGGTCGAGGCGGTATGGTCGCCGAGGGATTCGATGGTCTGGCAGCCGGCCAACATCAAGAGGGGCATCAAGGCGGGGGCGGCCAGCAGGGCAAGGTGACGTTTGGACAGCATGAAAGGGGCGTAATCCTTGGAAGGGCCTTGAGAAACCCCTTATGCCCCAGCCCGGCTCGGTGCGCCACCGTTTGACCTTCCGAAGGCCTGCCCATAGGTTCTGGCCCGAGGGTGGTCAGAGTTGGGCAGGGCATCAGGAGTACAGGCTTGTCGCTGAAAACACCCAATTGCCGCGCCCGCAAACTCCTGTTCGCGGCCGGTTTTGCCTGCGCCGCACTGGCCACCGGCCTGCCAGCCCAGGCGCAAGGAATCGGCCTGCTCCGCGACACCGAGACCGAGGAAGTCTTGCGCAGCTACGAGGCGCCGCTGGCGCGCGCGGCGGGCCTGAACCCCATTCCCAAGGTCTGGCTGGTCAACGCCAACGAGATCAACGCCTTCGCCACCTATGGCGATGGCGGCGAGAACATCTTCATCTTCTCTGGCATCCTGCTCTGGCTGAAGAAGCCCAATGAGCTGATCGGGGTGATGGCGCATGAGACCGGTCATATCTCGGCGGGACATTTGTCGCGCGGCCAATATGGCATGAAGAAGGCGATGATCCCGATGCTGCTGTCGCTGGTGGCAGGGATCGGAGCGATGATCGCGGGCGCCGGCGAAGTCGGCATGGCGATCATGGGCGTGGGCCAGTCCTATGCCATGGCCCAGATGGCCGCCTTCACCCGGGTGCAGGAATCCACTGCCGACCAGATCGCCGCCAAGCTTCTGCTCGCCACCCACCAGTCGCCGATGGGCATGTACCAGACCTTCCAGAACTTTGCGGCGGAAGAGGCTAGGAGCGCCTACAAGCTGGACAAGTTCGCGGTGGACCATCCGTCCGGCCAGGACCGGGTGTTCGATCTCAACGACATGGTGGAAGCCTCGCCCTATCGCGAAGTGCAGGATTCCCCGGAAGTGATGCACACCTGGCAGATGGTGATCGCCAAGCTGGCGGGCTTTGTGCTGCCGGTGAAGGACGCGCTGATCCGCTATCCGGAAAGCGATCAAAGCGAAGCGGCGCGCTACGCCCATGCCATGATCTATATGCGCCAGCCCAATTTCACCAAGGCGCTGGCGGCGGTGAACAGCCTGGTCGCCGAGGAACCCAACAACCCCTATTTCTATGAGGCGCGTGGCCAGATCTATATGAGTCTGACCAAGCCGGCCCTGGCGATCGCCGACTACCAGAAATCCGTGTCCTTGCGCCCGCGCGCGCCGCAACTGCGCCTGGCGCTGGCCACCGCCCAGCTCGCCACCCAGGATGTTGCGATGGCCGCGCCGGCGCTGCAGAACCTGAAGGCCGCCACCCTTGTGGAGGATGACGACCTCTTCACCTGGTACCAGACCGCCCAAGCCTACAGCATGTTGAACAACGAGCCGATGGCAAACCTGGCCACCGCGGAGCTCTGGTACAATGCCGGCGACATGAGGAAGGCGATGGTGTTCGCCACACGGGCGCGCGGCAAGCTGGACCAGGGCGGCACCGACTGGCAGCGCGCCAACGACATTCTTGGCGCCGCCGGCCCTCTGGCGGCGCAGCAGCGGAGATAGCATGCGGGTTTTCATCATCACCCTGGCGGGCGCCGTCGGCGGCGCCGTGCTGGCCGTGGCTCTGGTCTTTACCCTGGCGGCGAACGGCTGGATGCCGATCAACGACCGGCAGATGCAGACCTATCTGATGCAGCATCCCGACTTGGCGCCGGCCATGATGGGCCAGGCCCAGATCCTGAACGACAAGAAGCAGCAGGCGGTGCAGGACGCTGCCCTCAAGAAGGTCGGCCATGCCGCCTTCTTCGATCCGGCTATCGCCTTTGTCACCGGCCCGGCCGATGCCAAGGCGACGATGGTGGAATTCTACGATTACGATTGCCCCTATTGCCGCGCTTCGCTGCCGGCGGTGAAGAAATATTATGAGGCGCACAAGAACGATACGCGCTTTTCCTTCATCGAATTTCCCATCAAGCAATTGCATGGCGAAAGCGCCATATTGGCGGCGCGCGCCTCACTGGCGGCCCGGCGCCAGCCCGAACACTATATGGACTTCCATTTCGCGCTACTGGCGCAGGAAGATGCCATCACCGAGCAGATGATCACGGCCGAAGCCACCAAGGCCGGCATGGACCTGAACAAGCTCAAGGCCGACATGGCAGATCCCGGCATCGAAAAGTCGCTGCAATCCAGCATCGCCCTGGCGCACAAGGTCGGGGTGGACGGCACGCCCACCTTTGTCCTAAACGGCAAGTTCCATCCCGGCGCGCTGGATGAAGAGACCCTGACCAATGAGATGAAGGGTTAAGCGGTCTGGCGGGGCGCGAAGAAGGACCTGTTCCTGCATCCCCCTTTTTCACGAAGACCTAACACTTGCCCGGTATCGTCCGCCGATCCGGGGAAAAACCATGACCATCTGGCACGAGATCGGACGCTATGCGCAGCGTTGCCCCAGTCCGCACAACACCCAGCCGTTCCGGCTGAAAGTCCTGGACGATGCACGGGCAGAGCTCATTTTTCTGCCCCGCCGGGGACTGTATGTCGCCGATCCGTTCGGCCGCTTCACCTGGCTGACGGCGGGCATTTTCGCGGAAATCTGCCGGATCGCCGCGCACGGCCTTGGCCATGAATTGCTGGTGGAATTCGACCATTCCCCAATGTATGCCGGCGGGGATGTGGAACGGCCGCAAATACTAGCGCATCTGCGTCTTTCGCCGCGCCGGCGCCCATACCGGATATTCCTGCCGGCCTGATCCTGAGCCGCCAGACGTCACGCCTGCCCTATGACGGCAATCCGTGTCCGGCCAACATCATCGCCGTCCTAGCCGACGAAGCGGCACGGCTGGGCCACCGCTTCGAAACACGTTCCGACAGCGACGCGATCCGCTGGGTCGTGGAACTGAACAAGCAGGCCTTGTTCCACGATCTGGACGAAGATGGGTTGCGCCATGAGTTGACCAAATGGCTCCGCTTTAACGCACGGGAAGAGGAACTGACGAATGACCGATTGTCAGCACGTTGCCTGATCCTGCAAGGCGGACTTTTGCGCAGCTTTTTCCTGCAGCATGGTATCTGGACCAGGCCATTGATCCGCGACCTTGTCGGCGCCGTGTATGGCGCAACCATGAAGGGCATCGGCACAATCGGCTGGCTGCGCGGACGCTATGTCACCAGCCGGGACTGGGTGGATGCCGGAACCGTGATGATCCGCCTGTGGCTGCTGCTGACACAGCACGGCTACTATTGGCACCCCTACGGCTCCGTCATCACCAGCGAGGCCGCACGGTTGAACATGATCGACTATCTCAGCCTGCCCGAGGAAAAGGGCGGCGAAGACATGGTCTGGCTGTTGCTGCGGCTTGGCCGCAGCAACAGTCCTCCCCGAAGCAATCGCTTGCCGCTTGAGGAGATCATCCTATGCGCAGAATGAATGGATCGGCTCGCCTGTCGGGTTCTTTCGCCGTCTGGCTCGCGGATACCTTCGCCCGGCTGCTGCTGCTGGACATTTACGAAGTGGCATTCCTGCGCGGCTTCCAGGGGCTTCGCTGGTGGCTCGGAGGCTGGAGAGCCTGGCGGGCTTTCTACCGGGCTTATGCGACCGTGCCCGCCTATCGCCAATTCATAGACGCTTCGGGCGGAGTTCCGGTATTCGGCCTGAAGAAGGACGGCATGCCGGACATGACAAGCCTGCCGGAAATAGACAAAGAAAGTTACGTCAAGAAATACCCGATTGCGCAGCGGATCGTGGGAGGCACACTGCCGTCAGAAGGCGTCACGGTTGATGAATCCTCCGGCAGCAGTGGCCAGCCGACGAGCTGGGTACGCGGCCGGGCGGAGCGGCGTATCACCAGCCAGATGATGCGCATGACATACCGCCAAAGCGTCCAGGGCGGCCGTCAGGTTTTCATCCTCAATGCGTTCGCACTGGGCGCCTGGGCGACAGGAATGAACGTCTCGGCGTCCCTGACCGATTCCTCCATCTTGAAGTCCACCGGACCGAATGCCGACAAGATCGTCAGCACCATGAAGGAATTCGGGCCTTCGTTCCATTATGTCATCATGGGCTATCCGCCGTTCCTGAAATCGCTGGCCGATGATCAGCGCATCGATTGGGCCAGCCACAGCGTCGATGCCGGTTATGGCGGCGAGGGAATATCCGAAAGCCTGCGGACTTATTTGCAAACCCGTTTCAAAAGGGTCATAGGCAGCTATGGCGCTTCCGACCTGGAAGTGAACATGGCCATCGAAACCGACCTGACGATTGCGCTGCGGCGGGCGATCCTGGCAGATCCGGCGCTGCGCGCGGCAATGATCCGGACGGACTATGGCGTCACGCCCATGATCTTCCAGTTCAACTCCCTCGCCTATCTGTTTGAGACCAACGAGAAGGGCGAGCTGGTTGTGACCATGTCGCGGCCGATCCATTTGGCGCCCAAGATCCGCTACAATATTCATGACAGGGGTCATGCCATGAACCTGAAGGAGTTCGGCGGCAAGTTGCAGGCGCTCGGCCACACCGCTCTCCTGGCCGACCTTTCCCGGGCGGCGGAGCTTCCGCTTCTATTCATCTATGTGGTCAGCGCAAGCTCAAAAATGAGTATGTCGCGTCGAGCATCAAATACGACCGCCTATGATCCGCAATAGAGCGGGCGGGTGAGGCAATGAACGCCACCGGCAGCCTTGGCGATTTCGCTACCGTCCAGGCACGTCACCGAAATGCCCGCCGCATCTTCCAGGGCGCGCCGCATATCTGAAGGCATATCGAATGCGACATACCGCCCATCCCCCAGAGGAAGCATGTTGCAGCGCTCATGCGCGATCGCTTCGAATTTTGCGCAGCGCAGGATGTTGAAGCCTAGTTCCTCGGCAAAGCCAATGGGATTAACCGGCCGCAGCGCCCTTGTCTCGTCGATCAGGAATCCGGTCGTGAACATGCCGGCGGCGGCAAAAATCGTCCGGTTGGGCAAAACCGTGAACCCTGTATCCAGATGCAGCAGGTCATGGTCGTGGGACAGCCCGATGATCTGGTCCACATGGCGCGGTATCAAATCCAGCGCCAGCCTTATGGCCGCGCCTTTTGTTGTGCGGGCGCCAAATCCAACCAGGAGGATGCGTTTTCCGGCATCCATGATCGGCAAAACGTCGCCCCCTTCCAGATATTCGTCCCCCTCCAGTTCCACCAGATTGGTCAAGCCAAGCTTCTCCAGTGCCCGTCGCACAATGGTTGGCTCGTTGGCGCGGCCTTTGAGAAACGGCCGCGTGGCGATGAAATGGCGGGGCGCCCAGGGCAAGGTAATGGAACTGTCACGCGTGAAAATCAGGTTGGGATTGCCCCCGGCCTCGGCTTCGTAACCGGCATCACCTCCAAGGATATCTCGCAGGAAAACAGGCTCGGCATATTGCGTGATGGCCGCAACCAGCCCGTCATATTGGGTGCAGACCGCTTGCGCCTCGGGCACTTCAAAAAAATTCAGGGCGGACAGATGCTCCGCCGTAACGGAATGCAGCGAGGCGCCATGCGAAGGATGGTGCATGAGGACGCGCGCAGGCCGGGTTGAAAACTCGGAGCTATCCATGGATCATGTCATCGGTTGTTGGAGAAATCTCGCGATCAGATCAAGCCGCTCAGCGGACTGGACGGATCGGCATAGGCTTTCTTGGGCATCCGCCCCGCCAGCCAGGCCATGCGGCCGGCTTCCACCGCCAGCTTCATGGCGCCCGCCATCTTCACCGGGTCGCGGGCGTGGGCGATGGCGGTGTTGGTCAGCACCGCGTCGCAGCCCAGCTCCATCGCCACCGCCGCATCGGACGCTGTGCCGATGCCGGCATCCACCACGACCGGCACCTTGGCATCCTCGATAATCATGCGGATGTTCACGGTGGCCTGCATGCCCATGCCCGAACCGATCGGCGCCGCCAGCGGCATGATCGCCACTGCCCCGACATCCTCCAGCCGCTTGGCCATCAAGGGGTCGTCGCTGCAATAGACCATCACCTGGAAGCCATCCTTGGCCAGCATCTCGGTGGCGCGCAGGGTTTCGATCATGTCGGGATAGAGCAGCTTCTTCTCGCCCAGAACTTCCAGTTTGACCAGGGTCCAGCCGCCCGCCTCGCGCGCCAGGCGCAGGGTGCGCATCGCATCCTCGCCCGTGAAGCAACCGGCGGTGTTGGGCAGGTACTGCACCTTCCTGGGATCGATGAAATCCACCAACATGGGTTGGCTCTTGTCGGTCAGGTTCACCCGCCGCACCGCCACAGTGACAATCTCCGCGCCGCTAGCTTCCAGCGCCGCGGCGTTCATCGCATAATCCTTGTACTTGCCGGTGCCGATGATCAGGCGCGATTTGAAGGTCTTGCCGGCGATCACCAGCGGCTTGTCCTCGCGCGGTACCTCGACCGGTGCATTGCCGCCGCCGATGAAATGCACGATCTCCAGCCGGTCGCCATTGGCGATCCCCACGTCGGAATAGGTTGATCGCGGCACAATCTCCAGGTTGCGCTCCACGGCGATCTTGGCGGGGTCCAGCCCCAGCCCTTCCAGCAGCCCGCGCACGCTGGTCGGCGCATCCAGCCGCTTTGTCTCGCCATTCAGGGTGATTTCAACGCTCATAGAACCTCGACCTTAAGCATTTCCGTATCCGCCGCGATGCGATTATAAGGCTTGAATCATCTTACCCCACGGGAAAGTCTATGGCAAAAAAATCCAAACAATCCAAGACCTTACCGATCTATATCCTCAACGGCCCCAACCTGAATCTGCTGGGGACGCGTGAGCCGGAGGTCTATGGCTATACCACTCTCGCCCAGGTCGAACAGATGTGCGCCAAACAGGCGGCTTCTCATGGCCTTTCCATCAGCTTTCGCCAGAGCAACTTCGAAGGCGAGATCGTCGAGCAGATTCAGGAAGCGCGTACCGGTTCTTGCGGCCTGATCATCAACCCGGCCGGCTATGGCCACACCTCGATCGCCATCCTGGACAGCATCCAGATGCTGAAGGTGCCGGTGATCGAAGTGCATCTGTCCAACATCCATCGCCGCGAGCCCTATCGCAATCATTCCTATGTCTCCAAGGGCGCCACGGGCATCATGATGGGCCTGGGGGCGCAAGGCTATCTGCGCGCCGTGGACGCCATCGCCGAAATCCTCAAGGTGAAGAAATGAAGTCGAAGAAGAAGCCTGCCGCCAAGCCCGCGCCTGCTCCCAAGTCGGGCATTGACGCCGATGCGGTGCGCGACCTGGCCAAGCTGCTGAAGGAAACCGGCCTCACCGAAATCGAGATCGAGCACAAGGGCGCCCGCATCCGCGTTTCGCGTGGCGGCGGTGTCGCCGCTGCCGCTCCGGCGCCCGCACCTG